>CANQXC010000088.1 GCA_947627785.1 uncultured Clostridia bacterium
TTAAGTCCAAATAGCACAAACACATTAAGAATAGTAACTACAATAGTTAATGATAATGTAAAAATAGTATTTGCAGGAGCCAGAATTGGAAGCGGAAAAACAATAGCAGATAATTTCCATCAAGGTGGACAGGGAGTATTAGTTGATTTAGAAAAAGGAACTTTAACTGGAAATGGAATAGATAAAAATTTAAATGAGAATGAAAAAAGCATAACAAATATAAAATTTGATGGATTTAAAATACCATATTGGAAAGAAATAAAACAAATGGTAAAAGAAGCTGCAAAGGTAAATAACAACATACATATAGTTGGCTGGGATGTTGCAATAGGAAAAAATGGTCCATTAATCATAGAAGGAAATAGAGGACCAGGTTTTGATTTAGTACAAGTTTTACTAAAAAAAGGTACCAAGTATATGTTAGAAGACTTAAAGAAAGAAGTTAAGAAAGTGGAAAAATAAAAAATCATGAATATTAAAAAATATTCATGATTTTATTGTATTTAGGAATAAGACCTTCTTTTTTCTTAGATAAGCTAGGTTTAACTTGGTAAACACCAGGGAAACAATTACCTTCAACAATTACTGGCCCATCTTTACTAATAGCTACATCCCAACCAACATATGAAATTTGTGGAACAACTTTTGCACTTTCCTTAACTAAATCAACTGCTTCTTTAAACATTGGTACTTTAAAGCCAACAATTTGTTTATTAGAAATAGGATGTTTGTAATAAATGTTATCATCTCTATCTATTGCTTCAACAAAAACAGTTCCATCTTCATCAACATAGGTATACATTCCACCGCTAGAAAAGTTATCTACAACACCACCATTTCCAATTTTTAATATGGCTTGTAAAAAATATGGTTTATTATTTTTAATAAAAGTAAATATTCTCAAAGTATTTACTGAATTATCATATAGAGAGTTCATTGCTGGATGCTGTTTAATACATTCTTCAACTAAAAGTTGGTTATTTTTTATTAAATTATCATATAATTCTTTAGCTTTTTTTTCATTAGAATAAACAAACTTTTCAACACCTTTACCACCAGTAGCATCAACAGGTTTTACAATAATTTCTTTGTGAAATTTCATAAACTCTACAAATTTATCAATATTATTATCTAAGTATAACCAATCACGCTTTAAAAATTTGTTAAAAATTTTATTAAATTCAATTTTATTCTCAAACTTATAAAAATAAGATTTATCATTAAAAAGTCGTACTATTTCATTATTTTTACCACGAGTTAAATATGTTTTACGTTCTTCCTTTTTTAAATTATAAAATTCAAATTCTTGATAATCATAATATCCTGCTTGATATAAAAATCCACAGTAAATCATATCTAAAACTATAAAAAACTGATTTTTCCCAGTTTTTTTACTTATGGATTTTGCTATTTTAAACATGTTTGAATAATCAAGATGTAGAATTCGCTTTATCATATAAATTATGCGATGCATAATTTTATCACCCCTCTAAATAAAAGCTATTTAAAAACACATAAATTATAACATATATATAGGGAAAAATAAACAAAAATTTCTTAAAAATGGTAATTCAGGAATAATAAATTTATGAATAAAAGTACATACTATATTTAAACATAAAAATAGGGGGTCTTATGGGAAATATAAAATATATTTTAAATAGACTTTCAAAAATGGATTATAAAGAAATGTTTAAAAAGATAGATGAAATACATGATAAAACAAATAAATCTAAAGTTTCAATTTTTTTTGATATGGAAGAATGTGCAAGAAAATATGGAGCAGGATATATGGATTATAATTTGTTCGAGATGTATAATCTTACAGATGATGAAAGAGATACTTATATAACAAGAGGAAGAAATAATAGATTAATAAGAATGTATAATGATAAATCGTATTTTCATATATTTCAAAATAAAAACGAATTCAATACAAAATTTAATAAATATTTAAAAAGAGATTGGATAGATGTAACATCTGCTTCAAAGCAAGAAGTGATTAATTTTATTGAAGAACATAAAACATTTATGGCAAAACCAATAAGTGGCGGATGTGGAAAGGGAATAGAAAAAATAGATGTAAATAATTATAAGTCATCTAATGAATTATATGAATATTTATCAAAAGATAACAGATTTGAATTAGAAGAAATAATAAAGCAAGAAAATAGTGTAAGTAATATATATCCAAATTCAATAAACACAGCAAGAATAGTAACAATATTAAAGGATAATAAGCCACATATTATATGTGCATATTTTAGAATTGGAAATGGTTCATTTGTAGATAATTTTAATAGTGGTGGAATGGTTGCACCAATAGATATAAAAACTGGAATTGTAACAGATAAGGCAATAGACAAGAATAAAAATTTATATGAAGTACATCCAATTACAAAAAGCAAGATAAAAAATTTTTGCTTCCCAGATTGGGACAAGGCAATAACTATGTGTATGGAAGCTTCAAAGGTTGTTCCACAAATTGCATATATAGGTTGGGATGTTGCATTTTCAAACAATGGACCTTTATTTGTAGAAGCAAATGAGTTTCCAGGACATGATATATATCAATTGCCAGAACATACACCAAACAAAATTGGAATGATGCCCAAATTTACAAATATTTAAAAGATTTTAAAGTTTAAATAGATACTTATAATAACAAGAAAGATGTACTTTTATAAACTTAAAAGTACATCTTTAATATATTATTTAGTAAGCATCTTTAACATTTTAGGATAAATTTTAGCAGCATTTTTCTTCCAGTTATCAACAATAGATTTTGCCTGTTCTCTTGAACCTGCAAAAGTTTTAACCTCAAAAGTAACTTTGCCATTTTCAGTTATTTTACAAATTACATTATAGCAATTCTCACTTTCAGGAATAAAATCAGCAGTTATTGAATATTCATCTTCAATAGAACGTAAATCTTCTTTAAAGTTGTTATCTATTTGGAAACGAGTAAAACCTGGAATTAAATCTTGAACCAAACTAATTGCTTGTCTACCTTCGTTTGTTAATTCATAAATAGTTTCTTTTTTATCTGATACACCTTTTAGGATATATTTATTTTCAATTAAATCCAATAAAAATTGTTGAAAGTAGAAATAATTCATATTTTCAAAAGTTAAAACTAATTTGTAAAATGCCGTATTTTCCATAGGTTTGTTAACTTTATCTAATAGATATAAAATTAAGGCTTTATTTTCAGCTAAAGTTTCATTGTCTGATGCTAGCTTCATAAAGAAATCTCCTCCTAAATTAAACTAGAAATATTATACCATAAATATAGAAAATTTCCAATATTAGTGATATAATAAACCAAAAAAAGGGAGAAAAATATGAATTTTGTTCATTTACATGTCCATACAGAATTTAGTTTATTAGATGGAGCAAACAAAATAAGTGAATTACCAGCAAGGGCCAAAGAACTTGGAATGAATGCAATGGCAATTACTGACCATGGTGCAATGTTTGGAGTAGTTGACTTTTATAAACAATGCAAAAAAGAGGGAATAAAGCCAATAATAGGATGCGAAGTTTATGTTGCACCACGCAGTAGATTTGATAAAGAATCAGGTATAGATAATAAATATTCACACCTTATATTGCTTGCAAAAAATGAGATAGGATACAAAAATTTAACAAACCTAGTATCTATGGGATTTACAGAAGGATATTATTATAAGCCAAGAATAGATTTGGAAATATTAGAGAAATACCATGAAGGACTAATATGTTTAAGTGCATGTTTAGCTGGAAGTGTAAATAAAGCAATTTTAAAAAATGATATAGAAGAAGCAAAAAGAATAGCATTGTGGCATAAAAATTTATTTGGAGAAGATTATTATCTAGAAGTCCAACCAAATGGATTACCAGAGCAAGTTTTAGCAAATCAAAAGCTAATAGAACTTTCTAAAGAATTAGATATTCCATTAGTAGCTACAAATGATGCACATTATTTGAAAAAGGAAGATGCTTACATTCATGAGGTTTTACTATGTATTCAAACTGGAAAAAAGATGAATGATGAAGATAGAATGAAAATGGGTGCAGATGAATTCTATGTAAAATCACCAGAAGAAATGGCAGAGTACTTTAAGAACATTCCAGAAGCAATAGAAAACACAGTAAAGATAGCTGAGAAATGTAATTTCGATTTTGAATTTGGAAATACAAAACTTCCTAATTATGATGTTCCAGAAGGATATGCAACACATACAGATTTCTTTAGAGAACTTTGCAATACTGGTATAAAAAAGAGATATGGAGAAAATCCAAGTAAAGAAGTATTAGATAGATTAAAATATGAAATGTCTGTTATAGAAAAAATGGGATATGTTGACTATTACCTTATTGTATGGGACTTTATAAATTATGCAAAATCTCAAGGAATATCAGTAGGACCAGGACGTGGTTCAGGTGCAGGTTCAATTGCAGCATATGCTTGTGGTATTACTGATATAGACCCAATAAAGTACAACTTACTTTTTGAGAGATTCTTAAATCCAGAAAGAATAAGTATGCCTGACTTTGATGTTGACTTTTGCTATGAAAGAAGACAAGAAGTAATAGATTATGTAGGAAGAAAGTATGGCAAAGACCATGTATCTCAAATAATTACATTTGGAACAATGTCTGCAAGAATGGTAATAAGAGATGTTGCAAGGGCTTTAGACGTGCCATATGCAGAAGCTGATAAGCTTGCAAAAATGATTCCAATGGAATTACATATAACAATAAAAAAAGCACTAGAACAAAATAAAGAATTAAGTGATTTATATGAAAACGATGCAAATACAAAAAATTTATTAGATATAGCAATGAGATTAGAAGGTCTACCAAGACAGGCTTCAACACATGCTTGTGGTGTAGTTATTACAAAAGATCCAGTAATAGATTATGTTCCACTATATGTAAATGAAGGAACAATATCAACACAGTTTATAATGACAACTCTAGAAGAATTAGGCTTATTAAAAATGGATTTTTTAGGACTACGTACATTAACAGTTATATCAGATACAATAGAATTTGTAAAACAAAATAGAGGAATAGATGTAAAGTTCGATCCTAATATGGATGATCAAAAAGTATTTAAAGAAACTTGGCAATCTGGAAATACAGTAGGAGTATTTCAGTTTGAGAGTCAGGGAATGACCAACTTCATGAAGGAATTAAAGCCAGATACATTGGAGGATATAATCGCAGGAGTTTCTTTATATAGACCTGGTCCAATGGATCAAATTCCAAGATATATAAAAAATAAATTAAATCCAGAGCATAGCGAATATACACACCCAGCACTTGAACCAATATTAAATGTAACTTATGGTTGTATGGTTTACCAAGAGCAAGTCATGCAAATAGTAAGAGATTTAGCAGGATATTCTCTAGGTAGGGCAGACTTAGTTAGAAGGGCAATGGGAAAGAAAAAGCTAGATGTAATGGCAAAAGAAAGAGAAAATTTCATACATGGGCAAGTTGATGAAAATGGCAATATTGTAATACCTGGTTGTGTTAGAAATGGAATTGATGAACAGAGTGCAAATAGAATTTTTGATGAAATGGCTGAATTTGCAAAATATGCATTTAATAAGTCACACGCAGCAGCATATGCAGTTGTATCATATAGAACAGCATATTTAAAAACATATTATCCAGTAGAATTTATGGCTGCTACCCTAAATAGTTTCTTGGGAAATTTAGATAAAATTCCAGAATATATTGCAGAATGTAGAAGAATGAATATAGACATATTAAAACCTAGTATAAACCAAAGTTTTACAAAATTCACAGTAAACAAAGATACAATACGTTTTGGTTTAGGAAGTGTAAAAAATGTTGGAACAGCAGTAATTGAAACAATTGTTAAAGAAAGACAAAAGAATGGTGAATACAAAAGCTTTACAGACTTTTGTGAAAGAATACAAGGAGAAGCAGTTAATAAAAAATGTATTGAAAGTTTAATAAAATCAGGAGCATTTGATGAATTAGGAGAAACAAGGCATACTTTATTAGAATCTTACGAAGGAGTACTAGATACAATATCAGGAGAAAGTAAAAAATCAATACAAGGACAAGTTACAATGTTTGATATAGCAGATGAAGAAGAAACAGAAAAACATAAATATAATCTAGTAAAAAAGGATGAATATGATGAAAAAACAATGTTAGATATGGAAAAAGAAATGCTTGGGATATACTTATCAGGTCATCCTTTAGAGAAGATAAAAGATGCAATAAAAGCAAATACTAATATAGATACATTACAATTATTAAATATGAAGGAAGAAAACGATTTATCAAAAGATGGAAAAATTGTTAAGTATGCAGGAATAATAATTTCTGTAAAGAAGAAATACACAAAAAATAATACAATTATGGCATTTCTAACAGTTGAAGATTTATATGGAAGCACAGAAATAATAGTATTTGATAGTTGTTACAACAGGTCATCAAATATATTAATAGAAGATAATATTGTGTTAGTAGAAGGTCGTTTAAGTATAAGAGAAGATGATGATATAAAAATAGTTGCAAATACAATAGTAGACTTTTCAAATATTGAAGAAGCGAAACAGCAACAACAAGAGGTAAAAAAAAGGATATTAACATTAGATATAAGAGAAATTTCTGAAGAGCAAAAAAGTAAATTAAGAGGTGCAATAAAATTCTTCTCAGGTGAAAGAAATAATATGCCTGTTCAAATAATAGATAGCGAGGGAATAAAGCCTTGTGGCGCAATATATTTAACCAGCGAAATATTAAATGAATTTAGAGAAATATTAGGAGAAGAAAGAGTAAGCGTGTAAAAAAATTAAATTTTTATTCCCCAAAAATCATTTACTTTTTCCAAAATTTGTGGTATAATATTTATGGTTTAGAAAGAAAGAAGCAATAAAGGAGTGACTATGAAAATGTTTAATATAGGCGATAAAGTAGTATATCCAATGCATGGTGCAGGAGTTATAAAAGATATAGAGGAAAAGAATGTATTAGGACAAAAAGAATCATATTACATAATACAAATGCCAGGAGAAGTTAAAGTTATGGTTCCAACTGCAAAGGCAGAAGAAATAGGAGTACGTAACATTATAGATGGAGAAACAGCAAGTAAAGTATTTAAAGTATTAGAAACAGACTCAACAGAAATGTCTATGAATTGGAATAAAAGATATAGAGACAATATGGAAAAAATGAAGAGTGGAGATATATATGAAATTGCAGATGTTGTTAGAAATTTAAGCTTTAAACAAAAAGAAAGAGGATTATCTACTGGAGAAAAAAAGATGCTACTTAATGCAAAGCAAATATTAGTTAGTGAATTAACACTTGCTGAGAATTCAGATAAAGATAAAATCGAAGAAATGGTAGATGACAAAATAAACACATCATTTGCTGAATACAATGGAGTAGAAGGAAATGTTACTCCAGCAAAAATAATTAAATTTAATAATTAAAAAAAGCAGTTTTTAAACTGCTTTTTTACATAATTTATTATATTATCTATACAAACTAAATCGAAATTAAAGGAGATTAAAAATGAGTAAAGTAGAGTGGAAACCAGGAACATTTATTTATCCAATTCCAGCAGTTATGGTAACATGTGGAAATATGGAAAATTCAAATATACTTACAGTAGCATGGACAGGAATTATAAACACAAATCCAGCACAAGTATATATATCAGTTAGACCAGAGAGATATTCTCATAATATTATAAAAGAATCAGGAGAATTTGCAATAAACTTAACAAACTCAAAATTGGCTTTTGCGACAGATTGGTGCGGTGTAAAATCTGGAGCAAATGTTGATAAATTTAAAGAAATGAAATTAACAAAAGAAAAATTAAACCATATAAAATGTCCAGGGATAAAAGAAAGCCCAGTAACAATAGAGTGTAAAGTAAAGGAAGTAAGAGAATTAGGTTCACATGATATGTTTATAGCAGATGTATTATCAATAGATGCAGATAATAAATATATAGATGAAAATGGTGCATTTGATATAACAAAATGTGATTTAATAGCATATGCAAATGGTAAATATTTTGAAATGGGCAAAAAGGTAGGAACATTTCGGATATTCGGTAAAAAAGAAAAAATAATATATGTATAAAACTTTCAAGGAGCAATGATGGTTGATAATTCACTAAATTTGTGATATTATATTAAACGTGCAAATAAATATATAATTAAAGTGAGAATATAAAGGAATGAAAAATGATAAATATATTATTTTCAGGAAATAAAAAAGTATTTGATGGAGCATTATCACAGTTAATATCAATAACAAATAAAACCATAGAACCTGTTAACTCAATAATACTAACAATGGACTTAACTAGAGTAAACAAAGAATTTATACAAATTACGGACAAACAAATTGCTTTTTTAAATAAAGTAGTAAAATCAAAGAATGAAAAAAATCAAGTAAATAAAATAGACGTAACAAAGCTTTATGAAAAGGAATTTGGAGGAGGAAAAAATGAATCAGCATATTGTACACCATATACATTATTAAGGTTACTTGCAGATTTATTACCAAATATGCCAGATAAATTACTGTATTTAGATATAGATATGCTTGCACAAAAAGATATATCTACACTTTATAATATTGATATTTCAAACTATGAATATGCTGCAGTTAAAGAAAAATACGGTTCCAAAATAATAAAGAGAGATTACATTAATGCAGGAATGTTATTATTAAACATGAAGAAAATTAAAGAAACAAAACTTTTAGAAAAAGCAAGGAATATGTTAAAGGAAAGAAAGTTATTATTTGCAGACCAAGATGCAATATATTGGAACACAACAAGCAAACTAATTTTACCTAGAATATATAATGAGCAAAGAAAATTTAATTGTAAAGACACTGTAATATGCCACTTTGCAAAAAGATTGTGGCTTATACCATATCCACATACTGAAAATATAAAGCAATGGCAGATAGAAAAGTTGCATGATATATATAAGTGTCATGCTTTTGATAAAGACTTAGAAGAATATATAGAATGGAGAGAATCATTTAATGAAACTGATTAGAAAAAATATAAAAATTCCAAATTTAAATATATTAAAAAGGAATAAATCAAAGAGTATTCCAATATTTTTTGCAATAGACGATAAATATATACCATTCTTAGCTGTAACACTTCAATCTTTAATAACACATGCATCACCAAAAAAGATGTATTTTATAAACATTTTATATACTAATATTTCCGAAGAAAACAAAGAAAAAATAAAGAAATATGAAAAAGAAAATGTGTGTATAGAATTTATAGATTTAAGTGAGTCCATAACAGAAATTGAAGAAAAACTATATACAAGAGATTATTATTCAAGAACTACATATTTTAGACTATTTATTCCAGAACTATTTCCTCAACTAGATAAAGCTTTATACTTAGATAGTGATCTTGTAATTATGGCAGATGTTGCTTTACTTTATGATATTGATTTAAAAAACAACTTAATAGGAGCTGTTCCAGATGATTCAGTTCAAGTAGTAAAATCTTTTCAAGATTATGTTGAAAAAGTTGTTGGAGTATCATCTTATAAGAAATATTTTAATGCAGGAGTTTTATCTATGAATTTAAAAGCTCTTAGAGAAATTAAATTTTTAGATAAATTCTTATACTTGTTAGATTCTGTAAGATATAAAGTTGCACAAGATCAAGATTATTTAAATAGATTGTGTAAAGGAAGAGTAAAGCTATTAGATAATACTTGGAATAGAATGCCAATAGGCGGTGATACAATTCCAAGGGAAGATTTAAAAATTATTCATTATAACCTATCATATAAACCATGGCATTTTGAAGGAATTTTATATAGAGAATATTTTTGGGAATATGCTAAACAAACTGAATTTTATGATGACATTATGAATATAAAAAATAGCTATAGACCTGAAGATAAATTCTTTGACATGGAAACAGAAAAAAGTCTGAAAGAGTTAGCTCTTAAAGAAAGCCAATGTGTAGGAGATGACAGAACAAGTAAAACAAGAAAACAAATCAAAAAAGTAGTGGAAAAGAAAAAAAATATTCCGAAAGCTAAAGATAGATTAGAAATTCTAAAAAAGATAGAACAGCTAGAGGAAGAAGGAAAATTTGATGTAGATCCAGAAAAAGATCCACCAACAATTACGCTTCAGCCAGAAGATGTTGATTATTTGAACCAAAAAAATAGAAGCAAAATCAAAACTAAAATTGCAAATAAGGTAGGAGAAAAATTCTTAGATGATATATTAAAAAATAATCAATTAATTATTAGAGAAGTTAATGGAATTGAAAACCTAAATAAATTAGAAAGTGGTGCGATACTTACTTGCAATCACTTTAATCCATTTGATGTATTTGCTATTGAAGCTGTATATAGAGCCTCAAAATTTGCAAACAAAAAAACTTTATATAAAGTAATTAGAGAAGGAAATTATACGAACTTTCCTGGATTATACGGATTTTTATTTAGAAATTCTGATACACTTCCATTAAGTTCAAATATTGAGACTATGAAAAAATTTCTAAAATCCGTAAAAGTTATTTTAGATAGAGGAGATTTTATTTTAGTATATCCAGAGCAAAGTTTGTGGTGGAATTATAAAAAACCAAAGCCATTAAAGCCAGGTGCATTTAAGTTTGCGGTTCAAAATAATGTTCCAGTTTTACCAATATTTATAACCATGCAAGATACTGAAACAATAGGTAAAGATGGATTTCCTATTCAAGAGTATATTGTCAATATTTTAGAACCAATATATCCTGCAAAAGGAAAACAAAATTGCAAAAGTGTTGAATTAATGAAAAATGAAAATTTTGAAATGTGGAAGAAATGCTATGAAAAGTTTTATAAAATTCCACTTGAATATACAACTAATATAAATGAAGAAATTAAAAATGAAGAATAATAAAGAAAAAGTATTTTTTTATAAAGATGAATTAAATGATGAATTTTCAAATGCAAATATTGTACCTAGAATAATAGACAAAAATTACAAATATAAGCATTCTTCTCTTTGGGAAGTATTCTCATACATAATGCAAAATGTTTTATCAATGCCAATAAAATATTTATATGCTAAAATAAAATTTAGGATAAAATTTATTGGAAAAGAAAATTTAAAAAAATACAAAAAAGAAGGATATTTTATTTATGCAAATCATACTCAAATATTTGCTGATACATTTATTCCAAGCTTGGCATGCTTTCCTAAAAGAAATTTTTTAATTGTAAACCCAGATAATGTTTCAATGAAAGGCTTAAATCATATAGTTGAAATGTTAGGAGCAATACCTATTCCAAATAAAATAGATGGAATGAAAAATTTTTTGGAAATAATAGAAAAGCGTTCTAAAGAAGAAAATTGTGCAATAACAATTTATCCAGAAGCACATATTTGGCCATATTATACAAAAATACGAAAATTCAAATCAGTATCATTTAAGTATCCTGCAAAATTTAGTAAGCCAGTATTTGCTTTAACAAACACATATAAAAGTTATGGAAAAAACAATAACAAAGTTAGAATTGAAACATATATTGATGGACCATTTATGCCTAAAGAGAATTTAACATTAAAAGAAAATCAAGAATATTTGTGTGATGCGATATATAAAAAAATGCAAGAGAGAAGCAAAGAATCAAATATTGAAGTTATAAAATATAAAAAGATACAATAAAAATAGATAAATTTATATGAAACCTTTTATCGATTATAATGGTATTATATGTAAGAAGGTGATTGAGTATGAATAAAAAGTTAAAAGTATTAGTAGGAATAATAGTTTTAGTAATAGCTTTATGTTTAATAATGTATATGTTTGATAAATTTATTACAGGTGCAATTGCTGACACGAATGGAACAATAAAAAATGAAAATAACGAACAAAAAGAATATTCATTTTTGGGCAAAGTAATTGAATCTGGTGCTTCATATATTATAGTAGAGCCAAATGAAAACGAAGAAATAAGGAAATCAGCAGATAAAATAGCTATTGGATTAGGTAAATATAATGATGCACTTTATGAAGTTGGAACTAATGTAAAAATAACTTATGATGGAGATGTAATGGAAACCTATCCAGCACAAATTAAAACGACAAAAATTGAAATAAAATCAGCTGAAAATTTTGAAATACTTTTCCAAGAGAGAAGACCAATTGACAGTTATAATAAAGTTTATGCTATATTAGATAAATCAGAAACAAACAAATATGATTACACTATATATGCGTATGATGGAAGTGTAAATATTATAATTGATGGGGAAGAATATACTTTGAAAGATGCGCTAGTACAAAATAAAATAACAATGGAAGAAATTTTAGCAAAAGCCAGCAATGACTTTCCTAATGCAATATCTTATGATGATGGTGGAAGTATAGAATATCATTATGAAAATTACACAATTATAAAATTACATAAATTAGATGGAAATAGAGATGTATATATAGGTAATAAAGATATTACAATTAATGATTTAGAAATTTAGAGAATAATAATAAAAATAAAAGAGTTATGATGAATACATAACTCTTTTTTAGTATTGGTCGAGGTGATTTTTCGACTTTTTGTACTATTTTCTTTGATATTACTACCTTTCAGAGCTTGTAATTTTTTTTGCGGAACATTTTTGCGGAAATTTTTAAGTATCTATATCAACATAGTATTTCATATTCGCTTTCTTGCCGAGTTGCACTCTATTAGCTGCGACGGTTTTATCACGCTCGAACTGTGGCTGTGCAGATGAAAATACTAAAAAGAAAAAAAGAAATTGGACATTTTAAAGTTAAGCAAAAAGAAATTCAAGAAAATGATAATTTAAGAATATATAGAAATGTTTATCAAAAATTATTATTAAGAACAAGAAGAAATCCAGAAAATAGCCAATATGCAAAAGATTTTGAGTTCTTTAAAGGTGATAATAATAAATGGAGAGAAAATATCAGTAAAGGTTTATCTACTGAATAAGAATATTTAGAATGGCTGAAAAAGCAATAACATGAAAGGACGTGATAAATGAATGGATTTAACCATTGATAACGAGATTAGCAAAAGTAAAGAAATAGACGATTTTACAAAGGAGCTTCAAAATGCATTAACAAAAGATAATTCTAGAATAAGCAGTCTTTATAATGAATTTGACTTTATATACTTTGATTATGATAAAAATCAAAAGAGTTATTTTATGGATAGTTATTCAGAAGGAAACATAAGTAGATGCAATTTGACAAAGAAAAATTTAGAAGGAGTACATTTTGAAAAAGGAACCTTGTTGTTTTACAATAAAAATGAATAAATTAATTTTAGTTATAAAACAATATTTGTAGTTCCCAAATTTAAAATAAATTGATTTTTGGGAAACAATATGCTATAATATTATTGAGGTGAAGATTATGAAATTAATCAAAAGAGATTATTTAAATACTTTAATTGACATCATGGGAACACCAGATATTAAAATTATTACGGGAGTTAGAAGAAGTGGAAAATCTAAATTATTAGAAGTATTTAAAAATTATATAGAAGAACATATAGAAAATTCTAATATAATATATATAAATTTTAATATACCTATATTTGAAAATTTAATGGAATATCATAATTT
>CANQXC010000089.1 GCA_947627785.1 uncultured Clostridia bacterium
AACATATGTTTAAACCAGGAAATGAATGGATGATAGAAGAATTCCAAAAAGAAGTAGATAATAGATGGGAAGAATTACTAAAATTAGAAGAAGCAACAAAATGAAAAATATAAAAACTAAATAAAAAGTACAAAACACAAAATGAAAATAAAAAATAGATGAAAAAAATACCATTAATACTATAATAATAAAAACAAAAGAAATAAAATGCACAAATAGCTTGTATTTTTATTCAATCTAAAAAATAAGATATATGTTTTAATATAAAAAAATAAAGAAAAATGACTAAATTTGAAAAAAATAGATAAATTTTAAAAAAAACTATTGATTTTTTTAAAAAAATGTAGTATAAGTATTAAGTAGATTATTAATAATATATATAAGGAGAATAAAAAATGAGTTTAAAGAAGAAAAGTTTAATAATAAGTATAATAGTTTTAATGTTGTTTGCATTAATAACTTTTAATTTAAAAGTATCTGCTAATGATAATAGTGGTTATTTGGATCTTACTACTAGACCTGATAATGAGAATACTGATGATGAAATTCCAGTAGATACACCAACAACACCTGCACCTACGACTCAAGATGGTAATGGTAATAACAATAATGGAAATAGTAATGTAGATGGTAATAATACAAATGAGCCAGGACAGTTAGCAAATACAGGTTTAGAAGATTTGCCATGGGCTATAATTGCAGTATGTGCTGTATCAACAGTATTTGCATATAAGAAAATTAAAGAATATAAAGATGCTTAATAAAGAATAAATAGATAGGATAACTCCTATCTATTTTCTTTAGCCTTTAATATTAATCTTTTTTTATTGTAATTATTACATGTATACAAAGTTAATTCTTTTCTACTCCTATTTTGTTCAATGCAAGAAGTATCAGATGCATCAGTCTCATATTTATCGTATACGATATATGAAACCGATTTTCCATTTAAATTATATAGAGTAATAACATCTCCAATATCTAATAATTTTAAATTACTAAAAAGCTCTCCATTATTATAATTGTGCCCAGCGATGCAAAAATTACCGGTGCTATTTAATGTATTACCTGCAAATTTACAAGGAGCAATTTTCAAAAAATCGTCAGTTGTTCTTGAGAGTATTGGGTAACGTAAATTAATTTTTTTAATTTCTATAATACCTAAAATATCAGCACTTTCACCATTTTCTAAAACGATACTTGGTAAATCTACAGGAGTAATAGAAGCATATAATTGTTGAATATCATATGCATTTAAAATTTTTTTAGATATATTATCTTTTTTTGAAATTTTAAAATATAAAAAAGCATAATAAGAAGAAAAAGCAATTGCTACTAGTATTGAAAAAATGAATAAGAATTTATAAGGCTTTTTAATTTTTTTCATTTCTTTTTCATAATTTATTAAATTATTTTCAATTTTTTCAGGAAAAATAATTTGATTCATATTAATAAGTATGTGTAAAAAGCTGCAAAACATGCTTGCAACAATTTTCCAAAAAAGTATGGCTTTATTGAAATCTGAGCTTTAGATGTTATACTTAAAACTTGTAAAAGTACAGAAAATCCGCCAAAACCTAGAACAAATGAGGCAATAATAAGTTTAAAAGTAAATTTTAAAGAATTAAGATTTGCAATAAAAGAAATTCCATTTGTAACTTCTATAAATCCAGTAAGTATGCTCAGACTAAAAGCTTCTGGAATGCCAAAAAATGTTAAAATATGTGATGAAATAATATGAAGAATCTGGCTAGTATTAAGCATCGAGATAATAATTGAAAAAAGAACAACAAATCCTCCAATCATAAGTATTGTATTTATAGAACTTATAATACATTTAGATAAAACCTCTCCTAAATTGCAAAAAGATAAAGTATTATCATTGCTTATTGAATATTCAGAATTTCTATATAATCTTTCTTTAGATTTGCCCCACCATCTAAATAAAAATCCAGTAGTTAAACAAGCTAAAACATGTGTTAAAAACAGTAGTAAACCAATAGATGCACTATAAAACATACCAATACCAACAGTTCCAACTATAAATAAAGGACCAGAATTATTAGTAAATGCTATTAATCTTTCAGCTTCTATAGAATTGCAAAGTTTTTGCTCTTTTAAATTTGCAACAATTTTAGCACCAACGGGATAACCGCTAATAATTCCCATAAGTAGAGCAAATGCTCCTTCACCAGGAACGTTAAAAATAGGGCGCATTAATTTATTAAGTAATTTTCCACATAGAGGTACAACATTAGTATATCCTAGAGCTTCAGTTGCTATAAAAAAAGGTAGGAGAGAGGGAAGTACAGAATTTGCCCATAAAGCTAAACCAGACTTTGCAGCAGCTAAATTATTTTTGGAAAAAAGTAACAAAAATAAAATAAATACGCAAATAAGAGTAGGCAAAATTAGAGATTTTATCTTAAACACAATACATTTGAAACCTTGCATAGAAACACATTTCCTTTCTTCATTGTATATTAATTTATATTAAAAGTAGTGGAAAATATGCTCTTTTACAATGACATTTAATCAAATATATGCTATTGATATTATAGCAATTAATTGCAAAATAAATTATGAATAAATAAAAGTCCTTATTACTGTAACTAATCAAGTAGACAATATTTAAAATAAATTGAAAAGCAGATTTTGGAGATTTTATATTTCCAAAATCTGCTTTGCTCTTTGGATATCGTTTTCATTGGCGGTTCTTATATCTTTTAAAGGATAATCAAAACCTAAATTTTCCCATTTATAAACACCTAAGTTATGATATGGATTTAGTTCAACTTTTTCAACAGTTTTTAATGATTTTATAAAATTCTTTAAATCAATTAAATCTTTTTCATCATCTGTTATTCCAGGAATAATAACTTGTCTAATCCAAATAGGAATATTATTATCACTTAAATATTTAGCAAATTCTAATTCTAATTTATTAGAAGCACCCACTAAATCCTTACACTTTTCATCATTAATATGTTTTATATCTAACAAAACCAAATCTGTTAATGATAAAACTTTTTTAATTTCATCTGTTAGTGGGAACATACCGAGAAGTATCAAGTGCAGTATGAAAATTTAATTTTTTTAATTCAGTAAATAAGCTAATTAAAAATTTAGATTGCAATAAAGGTTCGCCACCAGTAGCAGTAACTCCACCATGAGAAAATTTTATATATTCTTCATATTTTTGTATTTTTTCTACTAATTCAGAAACAGACATATTTGTACCAGTATTAGTATTCCAAGTATCTCTATTATGGCAATATTTGCATTTTAAAGCACAACCTTGCAAGAAAATTACATATCTAATTCCAGGACCATCAACTGTACCCAATGTTTCTACAGAATGAATTTTACCAATTACATCTTCCATAAATTGCTCCTTTTTAAATTTAAAACAACAATTTTATTTTTCTATATTTTTTAGTTAAGTATATAAATCCGCCAAACTCGAAAGGAGCTTCTATATTTTTTCAAATCTTAAAAAATATAGAACTCCTGCGTTTGGCTACTTTGTACAATTAATAAGTTAACTGTATAATTCTAATACATTTTTAAATTGATTCATGAATCGTTCTGTTAATTACATCTAATTGTTGTTCTCTGGTTAATTTAACGAAATTAACAGCATATCCAGAAACTCTAATAGTAAGTTGAGGATATTTTTCAGGATGATCCATAGCATCTAATAACAAAGCTCTATCAAATACATTGACATTAATATGATGACTACGTTTTGCAAAATATCCATCAAGTAAAGAGGTTAGGTTATTAATTCTATCATCTAAATCTTTACCTAATGTTTTAGGTGTGATAGAGAAGGTGAATGAAATACCATCTTCTGAATAAGTGTAAGGTAATTTTGCAATAGTATTTAATACTGCAAGAGCACCATGAGTATCTCTACCGTGTAATGGGTTTGCACCAGGTCCGAATGGAGCACCAGCACGTCTTCCATCAGGTGTATTTCCTGTATTTTTACCATAAACAACATTTGAAGTAATAGTAAGAATTGATAGAGTAGGTTTTGAATTTCTGTATGTTTTTTGTTTTCTTAATTTATAAATAAATCTTTTAACAACATCAATTGCAATATTATCAACTCTGTCATCATCATTACCATATTTTGGATAATCTCCTTCAACTTTGTAGTCCACAGCTAAGCCTGTTTCATCTCTAATAACTTTTACTTTTGCATATTTAATAGCTGAAAGTGAATCTGCAACAACAGATAAACCAGCAATACCACATGCCATTGTTCTTAAAATATCTTGGTCGTGTAAAGCCATTTCTAATTTTTCATAAGAATATTTATCATGCATATAGTGGATGATGTTTAATGCATTAATGTAAACTCTTGCAACCCAATCCATCATATTATCAAATTTTTCCATAACCTCATCATAATCTAAATATTCAGAACGAATTGGTTCAAACTTAGAAGCAACTTGTTTACCAGATATTTCATCTCTACCACCATTAATTGCATATAATAAAGTTTTGGCTAAGTTACATCTAGCTCCAAAGAATTGCATTTGTTTACCAGTTCTCATAGCAGATACACAGCAAGCAATTGAATAATCATCTCCCCAGAATTCTCTCATTAAGTCGTCATTTTCATATTGAATAGAAGATGTCTGAACAGATAATCTTGCACAGAATTTTTTAAATCCTTCTGGTAATCTTGTTGACCATAAAACAGTCATATTTGGTTCTGGAGCAGGACCTAAATTTACTAATGTGTGTAACATTCTGAAAGAGTTTTTAGTAACTAAAGTTCTTCCATCAACTCCCATACCACCAATAGATTCAGTTACCCAAACTGGATCTCCACTAAATAATTCATTATATTCTGGTGTTCTTAAAAATCTTATTAATCTTAATTTCATAACAAAATGATCCATTAATTCTTGAGCTTGTTCTTCAGTTAAAGTACCATTTTTTAAATCTCTTTCAATATAAATATCTAAGAAAGAAGATGTTCTTCCTAAACTCATAGCTGCACCATTTTGTTCTTTTGTAGAGCCTAAATATCCAAAATATAGCCATTGAATAGCTTCTTTTGCATTACTTGCAGGACGAGAGATATCAAAACCATAAGATTTAGCCATTTCTTTTAATTCATTTAAAGCTTCAATTTGGTCATGAACTTCTTCTCTATCTCTTACAGTTTCTGTAAATATAGAAGGAACTTCTAAAGATTGCATAACCTCTTGTTTATCAGCTATTAAAGCATCAATTCCGTATAGTGCAATTCTTCTATAATCACCAATAATTCTTCCTCTACCATAACCATCTGGAAGACCAGTAATTATGTGTGAACTTCTAGCAGCTCTAATTTCTGGTGTATATGCTGCAAAAACTCCATCATTGTGAGTTCTTCTATAATTTTTAAATATTGTTTCAACATCTTTTGAAAGCTTAACATCAATAGCTTCACAAGATTTTTCAACAATTCTAATACCTCCGTTTGGCATAATAGCTCTTTTTAAAGGCTCATCAGTTTGTAAACCAACTATTTGTTCAAGGTCTTTATTAATATAACCTGCTGGATGACTTGTAATGGTTGAAACTGTATTAGCATCAACACTAAGTACACCACCTTTTGATTCTTTTTCTTTTTTGTACAAATCTAGAACTGTGTCCCATAATTTTTTTGTATTTTCAGTAGGACCAGCTAAAAATTCATCATTACCTTCATAAGGTGTATAATTCTTTTGGATAAAATTTCTAACGTTAATTTCGTGTCTCCATTCGCCACCTTTGAAATCTTTCCATTCTTCAAAATTCATAAATTAAAATCACTCCTTTTTTATTCGTTCCAATTAATTATCATACCACAAAAGTGCCTAAAATACAACAAAAATTTAAAAAAATTTATGCCAGTGAAAATTTAAATATTATTAACATATTTTTCTAAATCTTTTTTATTTTCTCTTGATTAAATTCAATTAATATAATAAAATGATACCATAAATAAACAGATGGGGAGGAATTAAAAAATGTCAAATATAAAAGTATCTTTTGAAAATACTGGATTAGATAAAGAAGAATTAATGAAATACAGTGAGCAAGTAGAACAAGCACATGATGAATTACATAATGTAGCAGATGATGAAAATGAATTTGTAGGCTGGTTACATTTACCAACTAATTATGATAAGGAAGAATTTGAGAGAATAAAGAAAAGTGCAGAGAAAATAAAAAAAGATTCAGAGGTATTTTTAGTAATAGGAATAGGTGGCTCATATTTAGGAGCAAGAGCAGTTATAGAATCATTAACAAATACCTTTTATAATCTATTACCAAACAGAAAAACTCCACAAATATTTTTTGTAGGAAATAATATAAGCCCAAATTATATAAATGATTTATTAGAATGTATAGGAAATAAAGATATTTCAATAAATGTTATATCAAAATCAGGAACAACAACAGAACCTGCCATAGCATTTAGGATATTTAGAGAGTTTTTGGAATCAAAATATGGAATTGATGAGGCAAGACGTAGAATATATATAACAACAGATAAAGAAAAAGGTGCTTTAAAGAAACTTGCAAACGAAGAAGAGTATGAAACTTTTGTTATTCCAGATAACATAGGCGGTAGATATTCTGTTTTAACAGCAGTGGGATTATTACCAATTGCAGTAGCAGGTATAGATATAGATAAATTGATGTTTGGAGCAAAAACAGCAGAGGATAAATATAATGAAAAGACTGTAAAATATAATGAATGTTATCAATATGCAGTAACAAGAAACATATTAGATAAAAGGGGCAAAACAACAGAAATATTAGTAAATTATGAACCAAAGATGCAATATTTTACAGAATGGTGGAAACAATTATATGGAGAAAGTGAAGGTAAAGACCATAAAGGAATATTTCCAGCAGGAGCAATGTTTACAACAGATTTACATTCTTTAGGACAATATATACAAGATGGAAAAAGAAATTTATTTGAAACTGTTATAAGCATTGAAGAACCAGAAACAGATATAAAAATAAAAAAAGATGCAGATAATGTAGATGGATTAAATTTCGTAGCAGATAAAACTATGGACTATGTAAATAAAAAAGCGATGGAGGGCACAATAGAAGCACATATTTCTGGAGGAGTACCAAATATTTTAATAACATTAAAAAAACTTGATGCAGAAGCATTAGGAGAACTTATCTACTTTTTTGAGCTTGCATGTGGAATATCTGGAAAAATATTAGGAGTAAATCCATTTAATCAACCAGGAGTAGAAGCGTACAAGAAAAATATGTTTAGATTGTTGGGAAAACCAGGGTATGAATCATAATAAATGTTTAAATTTGATAATATTTTAGAATTAAATAGCGCATAGTATAGAGGGTAAAAGCTTAAAACTATGTGCTATTTAAAAGAGGGAAGAATATGAATACAATAACTTTTCCAATGTTGAATTTAAAATTTAACATTGATAATGTAGCATTTACAATATTTGATTTAGATATATATTGGTATGCAATAATAATTGTATCAGCAATGGTAATTGCATTTCTGATATTTAAAATTCGAGATGGATTGTATGGCATAAAATTTTCAGATATTGTAGATTTAGCTGTGTATGTAATTCCAATAGCATTAATTTCGGCAAGACTCTATTATGTAATATTTAATTTAGAAGAATATTTAGAAGATCCAGTTAGAATATTAAACTTTAGAGGAGGAGGACTTGCAATTTATGGGGGAATTATAGGTGGATTAATTACCTGTTTTATATTTTGCCAAAAGAGAGATATTAAATTATTAGATTTATTAGACTTTGTTGTGCCGGGAATTGCTTTGGGACAAGCAATTGGTAGATGGGGAAATTTTGTAAACATAGAAGCATATGGAACACCAACAACATTACCTTGGAGAATGGGAATATATGAACTAGGGGAATATGTAGAGGTACATCCAACATTTTTGTATGAATCTATTGCAACATTTATATTGTTTATTATACTTATAATAATAAAGAATAAGAGAAAATTTGTAGGACAATTAACATGTATTTATTTTATTTGGTATAGCTTTGTAAGAATGTTAATAGAAGGTTTAAGAACAGATAGCTTAATGTTAGGACCTGTTCGTATTTCTCAGGTATTATCATTATTAATATTTATAGTTTCAATATTTCTTTATGTAAGAGCAAATAAAGAAAAGAAAGGCTCTTAACTTAGAATAAAATGTAATGTTGGTCATTGGGGATATAATTTTAAGTCTCCAATGACCCATTTTTTACCATGCACCATTTAATTCGCTTTTAAGTGTTAAATTAATTACAGAACCAATTTCAACAGGTGTATCTGCCGCAATATCTTGGCTAATTACTTTTCCACCACCATCAAGAACTATATTTAATTTATATTCTGAAGCAATATTTATGGCTTCTGCAGCAGTACATCCTCTAAAATTAGGAACAGTTACAGAGGTAGAAACATTGCTATTTTGAGTATATAGAAATACATTTGCACCATTTAATAAATGGGCTCCTTTTTTAGGCATCTGATTTACCACAAGGTCTGTATCTTGAACAGAATCATCTGTATGTACAATAAATCCGTATGATTGTAATTGTTCGCGTGCTTCTGCAATTGTTTTATTTTCCAAATTAGGCATAGTGTGTGTTTCATAGTTAGATTCTGTATGGGATGTTGAGGAAACACCTATATATGGTAATATTTCAGATAAAACTTGTCCAACAACAGGTCCTGCAATTTCACCACCTTGGTGTGAATAACCTTGAGGATTATATAAAGCAACTAATATAACAACCTGTGTATTAACAGTAGGTGAGAGACCTATAAAGGATGCAACATAAGTACCATTATTTTGTGCTAAGTTTTCAGTTGTTCCTGATTTTCCTCCTATAGAATAACCTTTTACATCTGCATATCTTCCTGTTCCATCACTTACTGCATAATCTAACATATCCATTACTGTATTTGCAGTTTCCTTAGAAACAACTTGCCTAACAACTACAGGTTCTGGAGTAGTTGTGCTGCCAGTATTAGTATCTACAATTTTATCTATAATTCTAGGCTGCATTAAAACACCTTCATTAGCAAGTGCAGAAACAGCTGTTACAAGTTGCAAAGGAGTAATTGTAATACCTTGACCAAAAGACATTTCTGCAAGTTCGAATTTTCTAATACTATTTAAATCATAGAAAATACTATTAGCTTCTCCATAAAATTGAGAATTTGTGTTTGTTAGCAAGCCAAAAGCATCATAATATTTATATAAAATAGGTGCTCCTATTTTTAACCCTAATTGTATAAAAGATGGGTTACAGGAATTAGCAAGAGCTTGTTTTAAACTTTGACTTAAATGAGGGTTTTTATATCTCCAACAGTTTATAGATATATCATCAACAACCTCATAGCCACCACAATAGAACATATCAGGTGTTTCAGCTTCCACAATATTTTCCTCTAATCCAATAGCTGATGTAATTATTTTAAAAGTAGAACCTGGTTCATAAGTGTTTTGAACAGCTTCATTTCTCCACATTTCATATAAATAATTAGACTGTTCTTCACCAGAGAGGGTATCCCAAGTTTGTAAAACATTTGCATCAATTGGAGTATAAGGAGTATTTAAATTATAATCTGGATAATTTGCCATTGCTAGAACATTGCCAGTAGATGGTTCCATTATAACAATTGTTCCATAATCTGCAATATTATCTATAACTGCCTGCGAAAGATATTTTTCAGCAATAGATTGAATATTAACATCTATAGTTAAATAAACATTACTACCATCTTTAGCAGCTATATATGATTGCTGTTGATTTGGAATTTCTGAGTTAATAGAATCTGTTATAGTAACAGATTTACCAACAGTACCAGACAAAATAGAGTTAAGAGAATTTTCCAAACCAAATAACCCAGTATTGTCAGTTCCTGTGAAACCTATTACATGGCTTGCTAAATTATTATATGGATAATATCTTTTAATTGAAGAATCTATATTAATTCCAGAAGAAATATCATTAGTCTCCATCCAGTTTCGTAATAATTCTATTTTATCACTTTCAACCTTTGAAGCTATTGTAACATAAGAAGTTGAAGAAGAAAGTTTATCTAATGTTTTTGCATAATCTAATGAAAAAATATTGCTAAAAGACTGTGCTACAAAATCTAAATCGACATCTGTATCATCAGAATGTTTTAGCCTTGTAGGATTTACAGACACAGTATCAACCTCAGCACTGATAGCAAGTACTTTGCCATTAGCATCATAAATAATGCCTCTTGAAGCATCTATTGTTTTAGTAGAAGTTTGCTGAGTGCTAGCCTGTTTACTAAGCCAATTTCCTTTAACAAATTGAAGATAAGCAAGTCTAGCGATAAGCAAAGCAAATAGCAGGAATAAAAATACCTCCGTAATTCTTAATTTTTTTATATTAGAATTATTAATCTTAATGATTTTTTTAGATTTCTTCATAAGTGCCTCCTACAAACATTTACATTTTATATTATAAAGAAATAAAAATCAATACTTTTATCTTGTTTTTTTGAAGAAAACGTTATATAATGTTACTGTTTATTTTTAAGTAAAATCAAAGTAAATCATAAAGAAAATTTGTTAAAATAGAAAGGAATGATATCTTTTATGCAAGTTGATAGAAAAGAAATTTTGCATATTGCAAATTTGGCTTGTCTTAATATTAAAGAAGAAGAAATTGAAGAATATAGAAAAAATCTTCAAGACATTTTAAATTTTGCTAATATTGTTAATAGTGTGAATACAAATAATATAAGTGAAACAATTGGAAATACAAGTAATGTAAATGTATTTAGAGAAGATGAAATAAAAGAATTTAAAGATGAAGCGCTTTTATTAGAAAATGCACCAGATAAAGAAAATAATATGTTCAAAATTCCAAAAGTAATTTAAGAGGAGGAAATTTATGGAACTTTATGAATTAACTGTTCATGAATTAATGGACAAGCTAAATAAAAATGAAATTACATCTGAGGATATAGTTAAAAGTTATACAAAGAGAATAGAAGAAAAAGAAAAAGATATTGGGGCGTTTGTAACTATAACAACAGATGAAGCTTTAGAAAAATCAAAAAATGTAAAAAACGGAAATTTAGCAGGTATACCAATAGGAATAAAGGATAATTTATGTACTAAAGGGGTAAAAACAACTTGTAGCTCAAAAATGTTAGAAAATTTTGTAGCTCCATATAATGCAACAGTAGTGGAAAAACTAGAAGATGAAGGAATGATTAGCCTTGGCAAATTAAATATGGATGAATTTGCAATGGGTTCTTCAACAGAATATTCAGCATTTAAAACAACAAAAAATCCATGGGATCTAAATTCAGTTCCAGGAGGTTCAAGTGGAGGTAGTGCAGCTGCTGTAGCAAGCCAAATGGTACCATGGGCACTTGGTTCAGATACAGGTGGTTCAATACGTCAACCTTCATCTCTTTGTGGTGTAGTTGGGTTAAAGCCAACTTATGGTTTGGTGTCAAGATATGGACTAGTAGCATTTGCTTCATCATTAGACCAAATAGGACCTATTACAAAAGATGTTGAAGATAGTGCAATATTATTAAACGTATTAGCAGGGCATGATGAGAAAGATTCAACATCTGTTAACATTCCAAAAAAGGATTATACAAAGAGTTTAGTAAAAGATGTATCTAAATTAAAAATAGGTGTTCCAAAAGAATTTTTAGGTGAAGGAATAAATGAAGAAGTAAAGCAAAGTGTGGAAGAAGCAATTAAAAAGTACAAAGAATTAGGAGCAACAGTAGAAGAATGTACTTTAGATATTGCAAATGAAGCTTTAGCTACCTACTATATAATAGCATGTGCAGAAGCAAGTTCAAATTTAGGAAGATTTGATGGAATAAGATATGGTTATAGAACAAAAAATTATGAAACATTAAAAGATATTTATAAAAATTCAAGAAGTGAAGGATTTGGAGCAGAGGTAAAGAGAAGAATAATATTAGGAACTTATGTGCTTTCATCTGGATATTATGATGCATATTACAAAAAAGCTCAAAAAGTAAGAACAGTTATAAAACAAGAATTTGAAAAATTATTTGAAGAATATGATTTATTAATAACTCCAACATCTCCAACTGTTGCATATAAAATAGGAACAAAATCAAATAATCCACTAGAAATGTATTTAGCAGATTTATGCACAGTTTCTGTAAATATTGCTGGACTTCCAGGAATATCAATTCCTTGTGGAGTAGATAAACAAGGTATGCCAATAGGATTGCAATTAATAGGTAAGCCTTTTGGAGAAGAAACATTATTGCAGGCAGCATATACTTATGAACAAGAAATTAAATTTAGAGAAAAATATAAACCACAATTTAAAAGTTAGGAAGGAAGGATAAAAATGTCAAGAGAAGATTATGAAGTTGTAATAGGCTTGGAAGTGCATAGTGAATTATCAACAAAAACTAAAATATTTTGCTCATGTCCTACTGAATTTGGTGGAGAACCAAATTCACATTGCTGCCCAGTTTGTATGGCAATGCCAGGAGCTTTACCAGTACTCAATAAAAGAGTAGTGGAATATGCAATAAAGGCAGGACTTGCAACAAACTGCAGTATTGCTCATGTAAGTAAAAATGATAGAAAAAATTATTTCTATCCAGATTTGCCAAAATCATATCAAATATCACAATATGATATGCCACTTTGCACAAATGGTTATGTAGAAATAGAAACGAATGGTGGAACTAAGAAAATTAGATTAGTTAGGATTCATATTGAAGAAGATGCAGGAAAGTTAAACCATGATGAATATGGTAGAGGAAGTTTAGTAGATTTAAATAGAGCAGGTGTTCCATTAATAGAAATAGTATCAGAGCCAGATATGAGAAGTACAGAGGAAGTAGATAGCTATTTGAAAAAATTAAAATCAATACTAGAATATATAGAAGTTTCAGACTGCAAAATGCAAGAAGGTTCTTTAAGAGCAGATGTAAACGTTTCTGTTAGAAAAAAAGGAGCAAAAGAATTTGGAACAAGAACAGAAATGAAAAACATGAACTCTTTCAGGTCAATAACAAGAGCAATTGAATATGAAGCACAAAGACAAATAGAAGTTCTTGAAAATGGCGGAAAAATAGAACAAGAAACTTTAAGATGGGATGAAGTATCTGGAAAAACATTCTCAATGAGAGATAAAGAAGATGCTCAAGATTATAGATATTTCCCAGAGCCAGACTTAGCAATAATTAATATATCTGATAAAATGATAGATGATATAAGAAAAAGCTTGCCAGAAATGCCAGAAAGCAGAAGAGAAAGATATGTAAAAGAATTAGGATTACCAGAATATGATAGTAACATATTAACATCTTCAAAATACTTATCAGACTTATTTGAAAATGCAACAAAGGTATGTAATAATCCAAAAGCTGTAAGTAACTGGATAATGACAGATATAACAAGAATATTAAATGAAGAAGAAAAAGATCCAAACGAAATACCATTTACGGCAGAACAGCTTGGAGAATTGGTAACATTAATAGATAAAGGAACAATAAGTTCAAAAATTGCAAAACAAGTATTAGAAGAACTTTTCAAAAATCCTAAATCTCCACAAGATATAATAAAAGAAAAAGGCTGGATTCAAATTTCAGACGAAAGTGCAATAAAAGAAGTTGTATTAAAAATTTTAGAAGCAAACCCACAATCAATAGTAGATTATAAAGCAGGAAGAGATAGAGCATTAGGCTATTTGGTAGGTCAAGCTATGAAAGAAACAAAAGGAAAAGCAAATCCACAAATGTTAAACAAAATGTTCT
>CANQXC010000090.1 GCA_947627785.1 uncultured Clostridia bacterium
TAGGAAAATATAATACAAAAGAAGAAATTGATTATGTGGTAGAAAATTTAGTAGAAATAGTAAATAGATTAAGAGAGATGTCACCATTATATGAAAAATTTATTGAGGAGGGAAATAAGTAATGGAATATTCAGAGAAAGTAATAGAACATTATACAAATCCAAGAAATGTTGGAAAAATAGAAAATGCTTCAGGAATTGGAGAAGTTGGAAATCCAGTTTGTGGAGATATTATGAAAATGTTTATTAAAGTTGAAAACAACATTATAGTAGATGTAAAATTTAAAACTTTTGGATGTGGAGCAGCAATTGCAACAAGTAGTATTTCAACAGAAATGATAAAAGGAAAAACATTAGAAGAAGCATTAAAATTAAAAAATACAGACGTAGTAAATTCATTAGGTGGACTTCCACCAGTAAAATTACATTGTTCCGTTTTAGCAGAAGAGGCAATACATGAAGCTATTGCAGATTATTATAGAAAAGAAGGAAAACTAACAGAAGAAGAAATAAAACAAAAATGTAATCTAAAAGAACACCATTGTGAAGATTGTGGCATGTAATTAATAATTTTTAATAAGTGACTATTGATAGTCACTTATTTTTATGATATGATGAAAAATATAAAAAAATAACTACTGCAATTCATATTGCCCAATAGATTAATGCTAGCAATTTAATATTATAGAAGGAATGATTTTTTATGAAAGTAATAAATAACGTATTAAAAATTATATGTATTATTATTATAATAATTATAGGCTTATTTATATTATGGATATATAGAGGTATGTTTGATGAATATAAGCAAAATATGAAATATGATTATTACAAAGATTTCAAAACAAGCAGTCCATTAGAAGAAAAATATTCAAAATTGGGAAACTATAGAGTTTCACAAGTTAATTATAATATAGATAACCAATCTATGAAAAAAATAAGAGTTTGGTATCCAAGTGTGCTTAAAAAAGAAAATAAGAAATATCCAATGGTCATTATATGTAATGCAACTGGTGCAAAAGCAAAGAATTATAAAGCATATTATAAACATTTAGCATCTTGGGGATTTATAGTTGTAGGCGATGATGATCCAGGGACTGGTAATGGAGAAACAACGTCTATAATGCTAGATTATATTTTAAATGTAAATAGTGATAGTGTTTTATATAACAAGATAGATACAGATAATATTGGAATTTCAGGATTTTCTCAAGGTGGAGCAGGAGCAATAAGAGCAGTAACTGAATTTGAAAATGGTAAATATTATAAAACAATATTTACAGTTAGTAGTGTATATTCTTTATTTGCTAAAAATATGGGTTGGGGGGAATATGATACTTCAAAAATTAACATTCCATATTTTATGGCAGCAGGAACAGGTATTTCTGATGATAGAGGTGTAGAAGATATAGAAAAGGAATTTGCTGGTTTTGCACCACTTAAATCCATAATTGAAAATTATAGTAAAATTTCAGATGATGTTTCAAAAATTAGAGCAAGAGTAACTGGAGCAGAACATGCAGATATGTTAGTAAAAACAGATGCATATATGACAGCGTGGATGTTATACCAATTACAAAATGATGAAGAAGCAAGTAAAATATTTAGTGGAGAAAATGCAGAAATACTAAATAATTCTAACTGGCAAGATATAGAAAAGAACTTTTAAATAATATTTTATTTATTAAGTAATATTAAAAGAAATAAATGGAAGAAGATAAAAAGTAGTAATAGAGGGAAAAAATGGAAATACTTGATAATTTGAATGTAATATTAAATAATTTTCTTTTAAATGCAGGAATATGGGCACCATTGCTAAGTTCTATACTAATTGTTTTAGAAGGAATATTTGCATTTCTACCATTGTTTGTATTTGTAACAGTAAATCTTCTTACTCTAGGAAATATTTTAGGAAGTCTTGTATCATATCTTTGCACAGTTATTGGAAACTTCTTGATTTTTAATTTATGTAGAATAGGCTTAAGTCCACTATTTCGTAAATTTATAGAAAATAAAGCACGCTTAAGTAATGTTATGAAGATGATTAATAATATATCGTTTTCTAAACTAGTATTAATTATTTCAATACCATTGACACCATCATTTTTGGTGAATTTGGCTGCAGGATTATCAAAAATTCCTAAGAAGAAATACTTATATGCACTTATGCTAGGCAAAACATGTATAATTATTTTTTGGGGATTTTTAGGCACAAGCCTTGTAGAATGTTTAACAAATCCATTTATGCTTACTAAAGTTGTATTATTAATACTAGCTTGCAATATAATAGGAAAATTGATTAATCAAAAACTTAATTTAGATGAAGTTTTTGATAAGATAGAAAAATAGATAGATGTGAGTATAAATATAGGTATACTGTTAGATGAATAATTAGCATTTAATAGAATACCTATATTTTTTATTAAAAAGTTGTAACCTTTTTTTAAAAAATGTTACTATAGATATGAAAGTTAACTAAAATAAATAAGGAGATTTAGGACTAAATTGAAAAATGAAGTATTAAAAAATTATTTAATAGAAGGAAAAATAGATATAGATAAGTTAATAGATGATTTTTATGGATACATCTATATGATAGTAAAAAACGGAGTAAGTGTATACATAACAGATGAAGATATAGAAGAAATAATATCTGATGTATTTGTTGCTATATGGAAAAACAGTAGCAAATTATTAAACAGCACAGAGCTAAAGCCTTATATAGCAGGAACTACTAAAAACATTATTAAAAATAAATACAGAAACTTAAAAATAGACTTTTCTATATCTGATTATGAAGAAAGCTTAGTAGATAATTTAAATATTGAGCAGTCAACAGAAGAAAATGAACAAAATAAAATTATTGCAGATACTCTAAAAACTTTAAAGCCAGATGAATATAAAGTGTTTATATTATTTTATTATGAAGCAAAATCAATAAAAGAAATAGTAAATAAATTAAATTTATCTGCAAGTAATGTAAAAACAATTCTTCATAGAGTTAGAAAAAAGATAAAAAGAAATTTAGAAGATGGAGGTTATGGATATGGAAAATAATAATGATTTAAAAGAAAATGTAAAAAAAGATGTAAAGGAAAAGATAGCTATATTAAATGCTAGTAAGGAGTTTGAAATGAAAAGTGAAAAAACAAGAAAAGTTATGTATCAAATATTATCAGTATGTGCATTGTTTGTGTTATGCTTAGTAATTAGCAAAAATGTTGAATCTCCTTCAAATAGTATAAAAGTAGCTAAAAACAACAATCAAATTCAAAAGGAGCAGTATATACAAGAAAATAATATAGTATTTAATGAAGGAAGCATAAAAAGTTTAGAAGATATTGATGGAAAATGGGAAGAGGCAAATTTAGAAGAAGAATTTGAATTTGTAGATGAAATAAATGTTCCAGATGGTTTATATCTATCTAGACAGGGTAAGTTATTTGAAAGAGAGTATATTAATAATGATGTAGAACTAAGTGATGATTATACAAAATTATGGCAATATACTTTAATATATGCAAATGATGATAAAGAAGATGGACCATATATTGAAATTACATTTACAAAAGAAAAATACATACTAGGCTGTTTAATGCCGGATGAAGAAAAAATGCCAAGTTCAATAATTAATGGTAAAGAGGTAAAGTTATTTAAAGGTAAGTATATGAGAGATGAAAGTAAAATTACAGGAGAAGCTTTTTTTGAGAAAGATGGATACAAATTTTATATAGAAGCACATAGAATTGATGAAGAGGATTTTATAAATGTTTTAAAATCTATTCTAAAATAATATTAAAACAAAGATAATTATATGAAAGTAAGAAAAACAAATTCTTGCTTTCATGTTTTTTTAGATATTTAGTTAAGCAAATATTATTATTGATGTTATTTTATATCAAGAAAGTTAAATTATGATATTAATTAATTTTACCACATGCAATTTTAGTACCAGAATTACCACTAGGTTGAGTAGTAAAATCATCTGGAGAATCATGAATAATAATAACTTTACCTATAATATCTTTTACTTTAAATTTGCTTAATAATACACTCATATAAGCATAGCCATTATTTTCAATTAATGGAGGCAAATCGCCTATGTGAAATGGATGAGGACAGTCGCTAGGATTTAAGTGAGATTTAGCGTTTGCAAACTCATCATTTACATTTCCTGTACAAGATGAACCTTCGTGGATGTGAAAACCAAAAAATCTACCTTTACATTTATCGTTGGATTGTGGCAAATTGTTAATCTTAGCAGTCATTATAACTCCATTTTTTGTTTCCTTAAAAGTAACAATGCCATTTATTTTAGGGTATTTTTTCCCACCTTTTATAATTGCTTTTGCATTATTAAAAATATTTGTAAACATATAAAACACCTCTTAACATTATATGCAAATGGTTAAATAATGTTAAGAATATAAATAAAACTTGAAATTTAGCATATAATATAAAAAATGTTAAAAATACTTGACATTTTTTTTAAAAGATTATATAATTTTTATAACAGAACAAAAATAGGCTGATGTAGCACCAACAAAAGGTGTGTTAGATTAGGCAACTAATCTCATCAGCCACTTTTTTTATCTATATAGTTTAATACCGTATCCATAAATATTATTTTTTTATTACATCTTATGGCTGGTAATAATAAATCAAAGAAACGGTTATCATTTATTTCAAATTTTTTATGAATGGCTCCTGCACAAAAATCTGCACATTGTATGCCAGACGAATAATTGGAGTCTATAAATACTAAACTTTCGCAAAAATTAGATAATCTTTAATTTTTATAATATAATGAATTAAATTAAAAATTGAATTAGGCATAACAAAATTATTCAACCACCAGTTGATATAAAATGTTTCGAAACTCAACCAATAGTATGTGGACTTATTTTATAAAAATTATTACACTAAAAACAAAGGAGGAGAAAATTTGTAATGGATCAGATAAAAATTGGAAAATTTATTGCTGAATGTAGAAAGAAAAATAATTTAACACAAATGCAATTAGCAGAAAAATTAAATATTACAGATAGAGCAGTATCAAAATGGGAAAATGGAAAGGCAATGCCAGACTCAGGAATAATGTTAGATTTATGTAATGAACTTAAAATAAGTGTAAATGAATTATTAAGTGGTGAAAGAATAAAAAAGGAAGAAGAGCAGAAAAAATTTGAGGAAAATGTTTTAAACACATTAGACTATTCAAATAAAAAGATAAATCATACTAAATTGATTTTAAAAATAATTTTAGGAGCAGTTATTGCAATTGTAGGTATTTTATTTGTCTTTTTTGGAATAGATGTATTTAGAATGAAAAATAATAAACCTGTGTTTTTTAGTACTTGGGGATTTAGTTATGCACCTCCAATTAACTTAGATGTAATAAATATTGAAAAAGCCATAAAAAATTATTTAATAGAAGAAGATGAGAAAAATAAACACCATGAAAATGAAAAATCTTTTGTAGCGATGAAAACATATTTAATAGAAGACAAAGAAAACAAAGTTTATATTTATGCTTGGATATTACAAGAAAAATATTATAATGAAAATAATGAAATTATCGAAGATTCTGGCTCATCTATACCACATAAATTTGAAATAGCAAAAGAAAATGGTGATTTTGTTGTAACAGATTATGAAATACCTAGAGATGGTGAATATTATGAAAGAGATATGAAAAATATATTTCCAAAAAGTGTTAGAGATGATATGGATAAAAGCCAAATAGATGGAACAATAGAAAAATTAGAAATAGAAATACAAGAACAAGTATCACTATACTTTCATAAATAATAGTTGTACTAGAATAAAAATACATTTTTTGAAAAAGTGTCTAAATTTAGACACTTTTTCTATATTTATACTTTCCAAACAATAAAATAAAGAGTATAATATAATATAGTGCGTAAAAAGAAAGGAAGGGTTTTATTGAGAAAAATTACTGATTTCATAATAAACAAAAGACATTTTATTTTAATTTTATTTATTGTTCTTACAATAATTTCAGCACTTCTATCATCAAAAGTAAAAATTAATTATGATATTGCTGAATATTTACCAAGTACTTCAGAAACAAGAATTGGTATGGATATTATGGAGGAGGAATTTTCAGATACTGAAACAAGTACTCTAAACTTAATGTTTGAAGATTTACCAAATGAGGAGAAACTTACAGTAAAAGAATATTTAGAAAGTGTAAGTGGAGTAGAAAGTGTAGATTATGATGAAACTGAAGATTATAATAAAGAAAATTATACTTTATATGTAATTACAGTAGATGATAAATCAGACTCTCAAATGGCAACTGAAGTATATAATCAAATAACAGAAAAATATAAAGATTATACAATTTATACAAGTGGAGATGTATCAGAAACTAATAAAACGGTGTTACCAATTTGGATTATTGCACTTGCAGTTTTCTGTGCTTTAATTATTTTGCTTATAATGTGTGAATCATTTGTAGAACCATTTTTATTTTTAATATCTATTTTAATGGCAGTGGTTTTAAATAAAGGAACAAATATTATATTTGAAAATGTATCTCACATAACAAATTCAATAGCAGCAATATTACAAATGGCATTATCAATGGATTATTCAATAATGCTTATGAATAGATATGACCAAGAAAAGAAAACAGAAAAAGACAATGTGCAAGCAATGAAAAATGCTTTATATAAAGCTTTCCAAGCAATATCAAGTAGCTCTGTTACAACAATAGTAGGACTTCTTGCATTAATATTTATGAGCTTTAGAATTGGAAAAGATTTAGGATTTGTACTTGCAAAAGGTGTGCTATTTAGTTTAATTTGTATTTTCTTTGTATTACCAGCTTTAATATTAATGTTTGATAAATGGATTATGAAAACAAAGAAAAAAAGTCCACATATTAAATTAAACAAATTAGGTAAATTTAGTTATAAAATTAGATTTATTGCATTTCCAGTATTTTGCATAGTGTTAGTTGCAAGTTTTATGCTAAAAGGCAATTTGGGAATTGATTATACAGACTCACAATCAGATGAAATATCTGAAGTATTTGCAGAGAACAATCAAATGGCAATAATATACAAAAATGAAGATGAAGAGAAAATTCACAAATGTTTAGAGTGGTTTGAAAATAAAGAAAATGTAGATGAAGTATTGGCTTATGGAAATACAATTAATGAAAAATTAACTTATGATAAACTAAATGAAAAATTAAATGATTTAGGTTCAGATGTTAATGTAGAAGATTATTTATTAAAAATAATATATTATGATTATTATAATCCAGACAAAAACAATGAAATGACATTTAATGATTTTGTGAATTTCATTGAAGAAGAAGCATATAACAATGAGAAAACAAATGAAAAAATAGATGCTGAAACAAAGAAAGATATTACAAGGCTAAAAAACTTTATTACAGCATCTTCTATAAATCAAAAAAGAACATCAGGAGAAATTGCAAGTATTTTAGAAATGGATAAGAGCAAAATAGATGATATTTTTATTTATTATCTATCTAAGAATAATAATGTGCAAATAAGCTTAAACGAGTTTGTAAACTTTATGAATAAAGATGTTTTAACAAGTGAAAAATATGCAAGCCAAATTGATAGCGAAAGTAAAGGTAAATTAAATACATTATCTAAATTTACGAATAAGCAAACAATACAAGCAAAGATGACAAGTACCGAAATGGCAAATCTTTTTGGAATTGATAGTAATACAATGAATGAATTATATAAATATTATATTTTAGTAAATGATGTAGATATAAAATTAAGTATTGCAGAATTTTCAAATTTTGTATTAAACAATGTATTAAGTGATACTAATTATGCAAGTAGTTTTGATGAGCAGACTATACAAAGTATAAAATTATTATCTACATTTAGCAATATAGATATAATTTCAAAGCAAATGACGAGTAAAGAATTAGCTGGCTTATTTGGAATAGAAGAACAAGCAGTTAATCAAATTTTACTTTTAAAATATATTAATGGAGAAAGTAAAAGTGCATATAGTATAGCAGATTTTTTAACATATATAATGGTTCTTAAAAATAATACACATTATTTAGATGATGTAGATATAAGTAGTTTTCAAGGTATAATAGATGAAAGTATGCTAGTAGATCCAACCCAATATACAGCAGAACAATTATCTCAAATGATGGGTATTGAATTAGCAGATGTATATAGATTATATAACCTAATAGATTATATAACAGAAAATACAACTACATGGACACTTTCACCAAATGAATTTGTAACACTAATATTAAATAATAGTGAAATGGAAGAAATAAAAAGTAGCATAAATGAAGAAACAATGATACAGTTAAAATTACTATCTGCAATTATGGAATATAGCATAAACAATGTAAGTTTTACATACGAAGAACTTTCACAAATTATAGGAATAGATAGTAACAACCTAAAAAATATCTATACTTTATATGTTTCAAGTCAAAATAATACAAAATTAACACCACAAGAATTTGTTAATTTTGTGCTTGAACATAAAGATGATAGTATGCTTTCAAATAGCATACAAAATAATACTATTAAAGATTTAAACTTAATCCAATCAGTTATGAGTGGAGTTATAAATAATAAAAAATATAGTAGTAGCGAAATATCTTCATTATTAGGTATAGATAAAGAAAGTGTAAAATTGCTTTATGGTTTATATAGTTCAAAATATGTAAATACAACTCATAGTTTATCATTAAAAGAATTTGTTAGTTTTCTACTTAATGATGTAGTTACAAACAAGGAATATTCAAGTAATTTTGATAAAGAAAAGATATTGAAGTTAAATACTGTTAATGGTATAATGAATAATAGTTTAAACAATGTAACATATACTTCAGATGAAATATTCGCAATCATTAGTAATTTGAGTAATAATGTAGAAAAAAATACTGTAGAAGTTCTTTATACATATTATGGAAGTAGCAAACAGTATAATGATGAATGGGAAATGACAGTAGAAGAATTTGTAAACTTTTTAAACAACAGCATTTTGCAAGATGAACGATTTACAGATTTTATAGAAGAAGATATGAGAAATGACATTGTCGAAGCAAAAACAACAATACAAGATGCAAGAGAATTGCTAATTGGTGATAAATATTCAAGAGTTGTACTTAATACAAAATTTAAAGCTGAATCACCACAAACTTTTGAATTTATACAAAGTGCCAAAGATATGTTAGGAAAAGAGGTGGAAAATTTCTATATAATAGGAGATTCACCGATGGCAAACGAGATGAGCAAAACATTTGATAATGAGCTAAATGAAATGACAATTATAACAATGGTAGCAATATTTGTGGTAGTTGCAATTACATTCAAGTCAGTAATTATACCTATAATTTTGGTATTAACTATACAGACAGCAGTTTATTTGATAATGGGAATATTATCAATTGTAGGAGAAAATGTATATTTTATAGCGATACTTATTGTTCAAAGTATATTAATGGGAGCAACAATAGATTATGCAATACTTTACACATCATATTATTTGGAACATAGAAAAAGTGAAGGTATAAAGGAATCAATTATTGACTCATATAATAGGTCAATAAACACAATATTAACATCAAGTTCAATACTTATTATAGTAACTTTAATTATTGCAAACTTTGCATCAGCCATTGCAGCTA
>CANQXC010000091.1 GCA_947627785.1 uncultured Clostridia bacterium
AGCCATAAAGCACATGAATTATTACACACAACATATCATAAACGTGAAAAATATAATTAAATAAGAACCCTACCCACCAACAAAATCAAAGATTGTGGGTGGGTACCCAGGAACCTTGTTGTTTCACAATAAATTAAAATCCTAGCAAAAAAATGCTAGGATTTTTTTGTTCTTAAATAATAAAAAAAGAATATAATGAATATTATGATAATTATGAAAAAGAAAAGATTAATAATAATTTCAATAATGTTAATGTTATCAATAGGATTTTTTGCATATAATGAGCCAAACGAAAAAGTATCAATTTTAACAAATGCAACAGCTACAAAATATGAAATATTAGTAGATGTAGAAGAATCAAAATTATACTTATTCCAAGATGGCAAACTAACAAAAACATATAGATGTTCAGGAGGAAAATGGTCAACTCCTTCACCAATAGGAACATGGAAGATAGTTTCTAAAGCAAAGTGGGGAGAAGGTTTTGGAGGTAGCTGGATGGGATTTAATGTACCATGGGGACAATTTGGAATACATGGTACATTGGACCCGAGCTCATTAGGCTGGGCAAGTTCGCATGGTTGTATAAGAATGGATAATGATGATGTAGCAGAACTATATAAAATAATACCAATGGGAACAAAAGTAACGATAGTAGATGGTCCATATGGACCATTTGGAAGGGGGTTTAGAGATTTAAAATCTGGAATGTATGGTTCAGATGTAATGCAAATACAGAAAAAACTAAAAGAATTAGGCTTTTTTCATGGAAATACAAATGGTAAATTTGGAGCGGAAACCGAAAAAGCAGTAAGAGAATACTGCAAAGCAAACAACTTATATGTAAGGAAAACAATTAATGTAGAATTGCAAAAACACATGGGATTTGTATTGTTTGAATAATATAATTAGTGACATAAGCTTAAATAGAAATATTCATTAACACAAATTTTAATAATCTTGAGTTATATAATATTGAAAAACTTGAATATCTTGTAAAATTATAGTATAATAGGAAAAGTATGGCAATAGCCGTTATATATAGATATTCCTTTTTGGTCTACTAACATTTTGGTTAGTTTTACATATAAAAACAACAATTTGGAGGAATTAATTAAAATGAGAAAAGAAATAGAAATCCCATTGGTTATTCTAAGCATTATCGTAATTATAGCAATCATTTTCTTTGGGATGAGCCCAAATGGCAAACGTATCTTGAATAATTATAATAGTAGTTTCCAAGAAACTGATGTGGAAATTATTGAGTAAGTAGAAATACCCCAGAGTGTGTTTTACATCTTTGGGGTATTTCTTTAATATTAAGTCCCCATTGACATTTTTAACAATGCATTATATAATATTGTAGACGTTTATATATTATTTTATATAAACCGTAAATTTGGATAAACTAGCTAAAGGTATCAAAAAAAATACATAAGTTATAGCTATATAAACAAGAGAAAGGAGTAAGTGAAACAAAGTAATGATTTCACTGTTAGTACTAGTAGTACTTATACTAATAAATGCATTTTTTGCAGCATCAGAAATTGCATTTATATCATTAAATGATGCAAAAATAGAAAAACAAGCAAAGGATGGAAATAAAAAAGCAAAGAAAATTAGAAAAATGTTAAAAGAACCAAGCAAATTCCTAGCAACAATACAAATAGGAATAACTCTTGCAGGATTTTTATCAAGTGCATTTGCAGCAGACGCATTTGCAAGTGAGTTAGCTCCAATATTAAATAATGTAATTACATTAGGAATAGAAACATGGGAAACAATTTCAATTGTTATAATAACACTTATACTTTCATATTTTTCACTTGTTTTTGGGGAATTAGTTCCAAAAAGAATAGCAATGAAAAATCCAGAAAAAATTGCATTTGGTTCAGTAGGAGTAATTAGATTTATTCACATAATTACATCTCCAATAGTAAATTTCTTAAATTTCTCTACAAATACAATATGTAAGTTATTTGGAGTAGGTCCACAAGATGAAGAAACAGTAACAGAAGAAGAAATAAGAATGATGATAGATGTTGGCGAAGAAAAAGGTTCAATTGAAGAAGAAGAAAAAGAACTTATAAACAACGTATTTGAATTTAATGATAAAACAGTATCAGAAGTAATGATACATCGAACAGAAGTATATGCAATAGATGTAACATCAAAGCTAGAGGATATTTTATCAGAACTAAAAGAATACAAATATAGTAGAATACCAGTATATGAAGAAAATATTGATAATATTGTTGGTGTTTTATTCATAAAAGATTTACTAGCACATGTATATTCTAAAAAAGAAGTAAGAATAAAAAAGATAATGAGAGATGCATATTTTGTATCAAAGAGTAAGCCAATAAATGAGCTTTTCAAAGAAATGCAAAAAAACAAACAACAATTAGCAATTGTTGTGGATGAGTATGGTGGAACAGCTGGTATAATTACAATGGAAGATATGCTAGAAGAATTAGTAGGTAATATTTTTGATGAATATGATGATGTAGAAAAAGATTATGAAAAAATAGATGATAATACTTTTATGATAGATGGTAGTGTAAGCATATATGACTTAAGAAAAATATTAGGTGTTCAAATTCCAGAAGGCGATTATGATACTTTATCAGGATATTTAATAGAATTATTAGGAAGAATACCAGAAGATGATGAAAAACCAGTTATTGAAACAAAACAAGTAACTTATAAAATAGAAGAGTATGAAGAAAAAAGAATACTTTGGGTAAAGGCATGTATAAACAAAGATATAAAAGAAGATGAAGATGATAGTGATGAAGAGGATGAAGATGATTAAATAAACTAAAGGGCAGGTAGGATATTAACCTGCCCTAATTTAAGGAGAAAGGATGTTACAATAATGTATGAAAAATTTGGAATAAGTAAAGAAATAATAGATTTAGCAGAAAATGTTGAGCAAGAGATAAAGCAAGAATTTGAAAAAGTAGATAAAATAAAAGAAGAAAATAGTTTAAAAGTTTTAATGGCATTTCAAAAATATAATTTATCAGATATGCATTTTGGAAGTACAACAGGATATGGCTATGGAGATATAGGAAGAGATACAATAGAAAAGATATTTGCAGATGTATTAGGTGCAGAGGATAGTGTTGTAAGAAATCAATTTATATCAGGTACACATGCATTAACAGTTGCCTTATTTTCAATGTTAAGACCAGGAGATATAATGCTTAGCATAAATGGAAAACCTTATGATACACTAGATGAGGTAATTGGAATAGTAGATAATAAAAGTTCTTTAAAAAGCTATGGTGTAAATTATGAGCAAATAGATTTAATAGGAAATGAATTTGATACAGAAAAAATAGTAGAAAGAGTAAAGAAAAATGATATTAAACTAATATGTATGCAGCGTTCAAGAGGTTATTCTTTAAGAAATAGCCTATCTTTAGAGAGTATAAAAAACGTGATACAAGAAATAAGAAAAGTAAATAAAGAAGCGGTTATAATGATAGACAATTGCTATGGAGAATTTACAGATACAATAGAACCAACACTATTAGGAGCAGACCTAATAGTTGGTTCATTAATAAAAAACTTAGGAGGAGGACTAGCTCCTAATGGTGCATATATAGCAGGTAGGGCAGATTTAATAGAATTAGCAGCCGAGAGATTAACAGTACCAGGGCAAGGAAAAGAGATAGGACCAACATTAGGAATAAATAAACAATTTCTTCAAGGACTATTCTTCGCTCCACAAGTTGTAGCAAGCAGTTTAAAAACAGCAATATTTGCTAGTAGAATGTTAGAAAAATTAGGATATGAGGTTTCACCAAAGTATGATGAAAAAAGAACAGATATAGTACAAACTATAAACTTTAAAGACCAAGAAAAACTAATAAAATTTTGCCAAGGAATTCAAATGGGTTCACCCGTAGATTCTAATTCAATTCCAGAACCATGGGAAATGCCAGGTTATACAGATAAAGTAATAATGGCTGCAGGAGCATTTGTTCAAGGTTCATCAATAGAATTATCTTGTGATGCACCAATAAGACCTCCATATACAGCATTTATGCAAGGAGGACTTACATATGAATATGGTAAAATGGGAGTTTTAAAAGCAATACAACACATGGTTAAATAAAATGAGTGCAATAGTTTTAATTACTTTTAGATAAAATTCTTTAGTTCGTTTGTCTAACGTCCAGTTCGCAGAAGTTCTATGTATCTTTTTTGGCACCCTTTCAAAGTAAATTTGAACTATTTCCAAAAAATCTACTAAGAACTTCTTGCTCCTTACGTTAGAACCACTTCACTTGCAGAATTTTATCTAAAAGTACTTAAGACTAATAAATTGAAGCTTGCGATCTATATAATTATTAATTTAAGTTGTAGATTGCAACAGTAAAATAGGGGGAATGAATTTTTAATGAAAGTAATAGTAATTGGTGGTGGAGCAGCACGGAATGATGTCTGCAATTACATCAGCCAAGCAGGGTAACGATGTTACTATATTAGAAAAAATGGAGAATTTAGGGAAAAAATTATTAATAACTGGAAAAGGAAGATGTAATATAACGAACTCAGCTGATATGGAAGAATTTATGAAAAACATTCCAGAAAATTCTAAATTCTTATATAGTGCATTTAACCAATTTAATAATCAAGATATAGTAAAATTTTTAAATGAACAAGGAGTGGCAACAAAAGTAGAAAGAGGAGAAAGAGTATTTCCTGTTTCAGATAAAGCTCAGGACGTAGTAAATGCTTTAAAAAAGAAAATAAAAGAATTAAATGTAAATATAAAAACGAACTTTAAAGTACAGAAAATATTAATACAAGATGGGCAAGTAATTGGAATAGAAAGTGCAGGCAAAGAAAAAATATTTGCAGATAAAATTATTCTAACTACTGGAGGGAAAAGTTATCCAGTAACAGGTTCAACAGGTGATGGATATAAAATGGCAGAAGAGGTAGGACACACAGTAACTAAGATAAAGCCATCTTTAGTGCCATTAACTTGCAATGGTAATTCAGCTGATTTATGTAGGCAGATGCAAGGATTATCACTAAGAAATGTTGCAATAAAGGTAAAAGATGATAATAAAGTAATATATGAAGACTTTGGAGAAATGCTATTTACTCATTTTGGAATATCTGGACCAATTGTTCTAAGTGCATCTGCAGTTTTAGTAAGGTATAAAAATATTGAAGAATTATTGAAACAAAATAAAATAAAAATGTATATAGATTTAAAACCAGCTTTAGATGAAGAAAAATTAGATAGCAGAGTTTTAAGAGATTTTCAAGAATGTAATAATAAACAAATAAAAAACAGTTTTGAAAAACTATTACCAAGAAAAATGATAGAAACATTTATCGAAGTTTTAAATATAAATCCAGAAAAGAAAGTAAATGAAGTAACAAAAGAGGAAAGAAAGAAAATTGTAAATACTTTAAAAAATTTCGAGTTAACAGTAAGTGGATTTAGAGGTATAGAAGAAGCAATAATCACTTCAGGAGGAATAAATATAAAAGAAATAAATCCTAAAACTATGGAATCTAAGATAATAAAAGGATTGTACTTTGCAGGAGAGATAATAGATGTAGATGCATTTACAGGAGGCTTTAATCTTCAAATAGCATGGTCAACCGGCTATGTGGCAGGGTTAAATTAAAAGAAAGGAAAAATATATGCAATCTTTCAAAACAATTAAAGAAAATGTATCAGCAGAGATAACAGAAAAAAAATCAAGATTTATAGCAAATGTATTTTATGTAGAAAGTGTAGAAGAGGCTGAAGAGTATATAAAACAAATAAAGAAAAAATATAATGATGCTAGGCATAATTGTTTTGCATATGCAATAGAAACAAAAGATGACGGCATACTCGTAAAATATAATGATGATGGAGAACCACAAGGCACAGCAGGAAGTCCAATGCTTAAAATGTTACTAGAACAAGGCTTATCCAACATTTTAGTAGTAGTAACAAGATACTTTGGAGGAGTACTCTTAGGAACAGGTGGATTGGTTAGGGCTTATTCTGGAGCATTAGCAGAGGCTTTAAAAAAGGCAGAAATAGTAGAGAAAGCAAAAGGATATGAAGCAAAAATAAAAGTAGAATATAACTCTTTTGAACCTTTAAAGTATTATCTAGATAAAATGAGTATAAAAATATCAAAAGTAGAATATTTAGAAAAGATAGAAATAACAATACAAGTTTTAGAAGAGTTATCTAAAAATTTTGTAAATAATTATGATAATAATAATTTTAAAATTGAAAAATATGAAATCATAAAAGAAAAATTCGTTGAAATATAGGACAAAATTAACTAAACTGGAAAAAATTTCAAAAAAACTCTTGCATTATTGGTAAAAACGTATTATAATGCAAATTGTAAATATTTTACAATTATTTTTTAGGGGAGGTATCAAATTGAACGAAAAAATTACTATTTTAGTTGCGGATGATAATGCAGACTTTGTAACAACATTAGTAGGACATTTAAGCAAAGAAAATGATATGGAGGTTATAGGAATAGCCAGAGATGGAAAAGATGCTTGTGAGAAAGTAGTAAGCATGAAGCCAGATGTTCTATTATTAGATGTTATAATGCCATACCTAGATGGGCTAGGAGTTCTAGAAAAGCTAAATGCAGACAAAATAGAGAAGATGCCAACATGCATAATGCTATCAGCAGTAGGTCAAACTAAAATAACTCAAAAAGCCATAAGTTTAGGTGCAGAGTACTATGTAGTAAAACCATTTGATATTGAAGTACTAATAAATAGAATAAGAGATATAAAAAATTACAAACCAACACCTACATCAACTACAGATAATTGTTATACAGCAAAAGAAACGAGATCAAAGTACATAGAAATAAACGAAATTGATAAGAAAAACCAAGAGAGTTTAGAAGCATTGGTAACAAATGTAATACATGAGATAGGAGTACCAGCACATATAAAAGGTTACCAATATCTAAGAGAAGCAATAATGATGGTTGTACAGGACATAGACATTATAAACCAAGAAACAAAACAGTTCTATCCAGAAATGGCAGAAAACTACCGCACAACCCCATCAAGAGTAGAAAGAGCAATACGTCATGCAATAGAAGTTGCATGGGCAAGAGGAAAAAATGATGCAGTAGAAAGTATATTTGGCTATACTGTATCAGCATCTAAGGGAAAACCAACAAATAGTGAATTTATCGCAATGATTGCAGACAAATTAAGACTAGAACTAAAAACAGCATAGGTATTAAAAAAATAAACCTCAAATAAAGAGGTTTATTTTTTTATAAGGTATTTACATAAATTGAAAAATATGTTAAAATATAATTATTCTACTTGAAAAGGTAGAAAATTCAAATTTATTTAAGATGGAGACAAAAGATATGTCCATGACAAAATTCGAACGGGAAAGTTTTAAAAAGAAGATAGACTGGTATCGGAAAAAACGGCATACCGTGATATGGTCTATCAACGAGGACGAAAAGAAGATGATACAGCAGCACGGTGGAGAAGTAACACCGTGGGTATACAAGCTGAAGGTTGGAGATTTTGAAGGGAAACATATCCACCATTGCCAAAATTTGCTTCGCGAAATACGTGGTCATAAGAAATGCGATTTCGTTTATGAGCATCTTAATTCGAAAGAATTAGAGGCAATTATAGAGGCAGGGATTGACGTTGAAGTGGCAAAGTATAAAATTATACTTTGACCACAGAACAAGGCAGCCAATGGCTGCCTTTATTTTTTAATATAATTTAACAATACAATGTAACTTATCATCATCAGCATTTTTTATAGTAACAAAATGGCTATTATCAACATTTGCATAATATAACTTAAGATTATCATTAAATTTAGCCTCATGTTTATACATAATTTCAACATTTCTAAAATCAAAATTAAAGAAAATATCATTAGGAATAGCTTCATAAGCAAAAGCTAAATAACTTAAATTATTTACATGATGGTTTGTATCAATATCTCTTTTACCAACATGAATTTGACAACTTAAAGTACTATTTGTTGGTTCTTTTAATTTTTCTGTCATAGACTCATCAAAAACGTTTTTATGAACCTCTGTATATCTGCTAGTAATTTCATCATTGATTTTAACAACAGAACCTTTATTAAGATTATATAAAACCCACTTTGAAGTAGCAATGGCAACTAAATTATTATTTTCATCTAAAATCTCAAAATCTCTATAAAAAGAAAGAAGAGAATGTTTAGTAGGCCAAGTACTAACTATAAGTTTAGAATTCCAAGTAGGTCTTTCAAAAACCTGTAATTTCCAATTTAAAAGAATCCATGCAAAACCAGAAACAGAGGATTCATTAACACTAAAACCAACAGCATTAGAATGTAAACATGCAACCTCTTGAAGGATGCGTAAAATTCCTCTATTAGTAAGTCTATTATTTTCACCAACATCTGGTAC
>CANQXC010000092.1 GCA_947627785.1 uncultured Clostridia bacterium
GGTGTAGAAATAAGTGATAATGCAATAATTTCAGCTGCTACATTATCACATAGATATATTACAGATAGATTTTTACCCGATAAAGCAATAGATTTAATAGATGAAGCTTGCAGTATGATAAAAACAGAAATGGAATCTATGCCAATAGAATTAGATGAAATATCACGAAAAATAATGCAACATCAAATAGAAGAAACAGCACTTAAAAAAGAAAAAGATGAACAATCTCAAAAACGTTTAGCAGAAATTCAAAAAGAAATTGCAGAAATGCAAGGTAAATTTAATGAGATGAAAGCAAAATGGGAAAACGAAAAGGGAGCTATTTCAAAGGTACAAAAAATTCGTGAAGAAATAGAAAAAGTAAATAGCCAAATAGAAAAAGCAGAAAGAGAATATGAGCTAAATAAAGCAGCAGAGTTAAAGTATGGAAAATTACCAGAGCTACAAAAGGAATTAAAAAAAGAAGAAGAAATTGCAGCAAAATCAAAAGAAAGTAGCTTATTAAGAACAAAAGTTACAGAAGATGAAATAACAAGAATAATAGCAAAATGGACAGGTATACCAGTTACAAAATTAATGGAGAGTGAAAGAGAAAAAATATTAAATTTAGGAGGTATTTTGCATAAAAGAGTAATTGGTCAAGATGAAGCAGTAGAAAAGGTAACAGATGCAATTATTCGTTCAAGAGCAGGAATTCAAGATTCAAGAAGACCAATAGGAACATTTATGTTTTTAGGACCAACAGGTGTTGGAAAAACAGAACTTGCAAAGGCATTAGCAGAAAGCTTATTTGATGATGAACATAATATAGTAAGAATAGATATGTCTGAGTATATGGAAAAATTTTCTGTTTCAAGATTAATAGGAGCACCTCCAGGATATGTAGGATATGAAGAAGGTGGACAATTAACAGAAGCAGTAAGAAGAAAACCATATTCAGTAATATTATTTGATGAAATAGAGAAGGCTCATCCAGATGTATTTAATGTATTATTACAAGTATTAGATGATGGTAGAATAACAGATTCACAGGGAAGAACAGTAGATTTTAAGAACACAATTATAATTTTAACATCAAATTTAGGTTCAGAATATATATTAGAGGGAATAAATGAAAAAGGTGAATTAACAGAAGAAGCAAAAGAGCAAGTTCAAAAATTATTAAAACAAAGTTTTAGACCAGAATTTATAAACAGACTAGATGAAATAGTATTTTATAAACCTTTAACACAAAATGAAATAGGAGCAATATTAGATTTATTAATAGTTGATTTAAATAAAAGATTAGCAGATCAAGAAATTACAATAGAATTAACCGATAAGGCAAAACAGTATTTAATAGATAATGGATATGACCCAGTATATGGTGCAAGACCACTAAAAAGATTTGTTCAAAAGAAACTAGAAACTTTAATCGCAAGACAAATAATTTCTCAAAATATATTGCCAAAACAAAATGTAATAATAGATTATAATGGAAATGAACTAGTAATTTAATTAAGATAAAAGCTTTAGCTTTTTCTCCCTCTTAGGAGGGAGTTTTTCTTGTTATGCAAACTTATTTTCTATTTCTTTCCAAACAGCTTCTGTATAAGTTTTCTTTTCAGAAGAAAATGGCAAAAATTTAAAATCTTTTAATGGATTTAATTCATTTTGTAAATTTTTAACTGCTGTATCAACTTTAGAAGGAGCAAGTTTATCTGCTTTATTTGCAAGTACAATGCAAGGAAAACCAGTATTTATAATATAGTTATACATCATAACATCATTTTCAGTAGGAGAATGGCGAATATCTATTAAAAATATAATTAATGCAATTTGATTTCTTGTAGAAAGATAATGTTCAATAAATTCTCCAACACGAACTTGTTCTTCTTTAGACATCTTGCTAAAACCAAATCCGGGTAAATCCACAAAATAAAAATTGTTATCTATATTATAAAAGTTAATTTGCCTAGTTTTGCCTGGTTCACTACTAGTTCTAGCTAAATTTTTCCTATTAACCATTGTATTTATAAAAGAAGATTTACCCACATTAGACTTACCAACTAAAACAATTTCTGGCAAATTTGTCTTAGGGTACTGTTTTTCAGAAACAGCTGAAATTTCAAAATTGGGATTTTTAACTATCATATATATTTCTCCTAACTGTAGCATTGGTTTATAATAAAAATTCTTTAGTTCGTTTGTCTAACGTCCAGTTCGCAGAAATTCTATGTATCTTTTTTGGCACCCTTTCAAAGTAAATTTGAACTATTTCCAAAAAATCTACTTAGAATTTCTAGCTCCTTTCGTTAGAACCACTTCACTTGCAGAATTTTTATTTTATAGCACTGAACTAATACTTCACATTAACAATATCAGGAGTAAAACACTTGTTTTTATTAACCTACTATGATATAATTTTTGTTGACTTTTATTAATAAAGGAGATAATAATGTTTAAAATACATTCAGATTATAAACCAACTGGCGACCAGCCACAGGCAATTGATAAATTAGTTAGAGGATTAAATGAAGGTAAAAAGTTTCAAACACTTTTAGGTGTTACAGGTTCTGGTAAAACTTTTACTATGGCTAATATTATAGAAAGAGTTAACCGCCCTACTCTCGTTCTAGCTCATAATAAAACTTTAGCAGGTCAATTGTATTCCGAGTTTAAAGAACTATTTCCAGAAAATGCAGTTGAATATTTTGTATCTTACTACGATTATTACCAACCAGAAAGTTATATTCCTTCATCTGATACTTACATTGAAAAAGATGCTTCTATTAATGATGAAATTGATAAATTAAGACATTCAGCAACACTTTCTTTATTTGAACGTAGAGATGTTATAATTGTTGCTTCTGTTTCTTGTATATATGGTTTAGGCGACCCTGAAGATTACCAAGATTTAATGATGTCTTTAAGACCTGGTATGGCAAAATCTAGAAACGAAATTATGAAGAGTTTAGTAGAAATGCAATATTCAAGGAATGAAATTGACTTTAAAAGAGGTACTTTTAGAGCGAAAGGTGATATTCTAGAAATTTATCCATCAAATACTGGCGAAAGTGCTATGAGGTTAGAGTTTTGGGGAGACGAAATAGAAAAAATTTCTGAAATTAATCCCTTAAATGGAAAACCTATTGGAACTAGGAATCATGTTCTTATTGGACCAAATTCGCATTATGCTACTTCTGAATCTAAATTAAAAAATGCAATAACTACAATTGAAGAAGAACTTAAAAGTAGAATAGAATATTTTAAAGCTAATAATAAATTAATTGAAGCACAAAGAATTGAGGAAAGAACAAATTTCGATATTGAAATGCTTATTGAAACTGGTTTTTGCCAAGGTATAGAAAATTATTCTAGACATATAAGTGGGCGTGCACCTGGCTCTGCCCCATATACACTTTTTGATTATTTCCCAAAAGATTTTTTATTACTTATAGATGAATCGCATGCTACTATTCCTCAAGTTCGTGCTATGTATAATGGAGATAAAGCAAGAAAAGATTCATTAGTTAATTATGGCTTTAGGCTTCCTTCTGCTTATGATAATAGACCTTTGAAATTTAATGAATTTGAACAAAGAATTAACCAATGTATTTTTGTTAGTGCAACTCCTGCTGAATATGAGAATGAACATTCCGAGCAAGTTGTTGAACAAATTATTAGACCAACTGGACTATTAGATCCTAAAATAGAGGTAAGACCTGCTCAAAATCAAATTGATGATTTAATTAATCAAATTAGATTAAGAATTGAAAAACATGAAAGAGTATTAGTTACTACTTTAACTAAAAAAATGGCTGAAGATTTAACATCTTATTTAAAGAATATAGATATAAAAGTAAATTATATGCATTCAGATATTAAGGCTCTTGAAAGAATGGAGATTATACGTAATCTTCGTTTAGGTGAATTTGATGTACTTGTTGGTATTAACCTTTTAAGAGAAGGTTTAGATATTCCTGAGGTTTCTTTAGTTGCAATATTAGATGCTGATAAAGAGGGATTTTTACGTTCTGAAAGGTCTTTAATTCAAACTGTAGGTAGAGCTGCAAGAAATGCAAATGGTGTTGTTATTATGTACGCTGATGAACTTACTGAAAGTATGGAAAAGGCAATTTCAGAGACTAACAGAAGGCGAAAAATTCAAATGGAATATAATGAAAAAAATGGAATTACACCTCAAACTATTACAAAAGGTATTAGAGATGCAATTAAAGCAACAATTTTAGAAGACGTTAGTACAGAATATAAGTTAGATAAGGAAGAATCTGTTGAAACTATTATAAACAATTTAACTGATGAAATGCTTAAATGTGCTGCTAATATGGAATTTGAAAGAGCTGCTGAGTTAAGAGACAAAATTAAAGAGCTAGAAAAGCTTATGTAAACACTCTTCTCAACTCTTCTTAAAGATTGTGAGTTTGTGTTTACAAAACATTTTTTCACAATACATATACAACCCTATTATGTATTTAAGTAATAGGGTATATTACTTTACAATTATTTTATATTTAATTTTAATCCCTTGGTCTCTCATTATCTACAATATCATCTATAAAATTACTGTTAATCTTTACATTTGTATCAATATTGTTCTTAATTTCTTCAGTTCTTTCTCCTATGTTTATTGCTATCCAGATTATAACTATAAAAAAAGCTAATAATACAATTGCTATTATAACCTCTACTAATGTTAATCCATTTTGTTTTTTCATATGTTATCTCCCCTTTATTTTATACAATTATATATTATATTTTTTTCCTTTGTCAATATATTAGCATATTTATTTTTATAATAAGAACCCTACCCACCATCACAATCCAAGATTGTGGGTGGGTACTAAAGGAACCTTGTTGTTTTACAATAAAAATATAGTGTGATTCAATAAGTCAAATTTCATTACCACTAAATTTAATATTTTACTTTGCCTTAAATCACACTATATTTAATTATTATTTATTATATTATCTCTCTTCTTCTTTATTTCTTGTTGCAGCAGCTAATCTTTCTTCAGCAGATAAAATCATTGCAGCAGCAGCTCTCTCTCCTGCTTTTCTTGCTTCTTCTAATTCCTCTGGACTTAATTTTTTTGATACTCTTTTTTCGTTTTCTACAGCTACAGATATTCTCTCTCTAAATTCATTCTTGGCAGTATTTTGTTTTTCTAATACTTTAGCTTCTTCTTGTCTTGCTACTTGAGATTCAACAATTGCAGCATATACTCTATTACTTGCATCTTCTTCTCTTTGGTTTACTTGAATTCTTTTTTTAAAATCTTCGTTCATAAAAAACCTCCTAAAATTAAGATGGTATTATTATACTACACTTTATATCAAAAGTAAAATTCTATTTTTGGTTTTCTATATAATGAAACTTGTAAAAATTTTCTTAATTGTTTCCTTCATTTTCTTTATTTTTTTATTATTTTGTAATATAATTTAATATAATTATTTTTAGACAAATTATATAATTTGAAAATAGTAGATTAAAATTTTATTATTATATACGTTTTAAAACAAAATTAAGAAAGGACTGAAAATTTTATGAAAAAATATAAATTAGCTCTAGTTGGAGCAACTGGTTTAGTTGGTAGGACAGCTATTAAAGTTTTAGAAGAGAAAAATTTACCTATTTCTGATTATGCATTTTTTGCTTCAGAACATTCTGCAGGAAAAATTTTAAAACTATTTGATAATGATTATGTTGTGCAAAAACTTGATGAACATTCTTTTGACTCTGGTTTTGATTTTGCTATATTTTCAGCTGGCAGTGATATTGCAAAAAAATTTGCTCCTATTGCAAGTAAACACAATTGCATTGTTGTTGATAATAGTAGTGCATTTAGAATGGATAAGGATATTCCTTTAGTTGTTCCAGAAGTAAACCCTGAAGATATACAAAATAATAAAGGAATAATTGCTAATCCAAATTGTTCAACTATTCAAGCTGTTGTAGCTCTAAAGCCTATTGATATGAAATATAAAATTAAGAGAGTTGTATATTCAACATATCAAGCTGTTTCTGGAGCTGGACAAAAAGGTGTTGAAGATTTAAAAGATACTTTAAATGGTTTAGAACCAAAAAAGTTTCCATACCCAATTGCAAACAACTGCTTACCACATATAGATGTTTTTACAGAAGATGGTTATACAAAAGAAGAACTTAAAATGATTAATGAAACAAGAAAGATTTTACATAGACCAGATTTAAGAGTAACAGCTACAACAGTTAGAGTTCCTGTTATGAATTCACATAGTGAATCTATTAATGTTGAATTTGAAAATGATTTCAATTTAGATGAATTAAAACAAATATTAAAAGATAGTCCTGGAATTATCCTTCAAGATGATATTCAAAATAACATCTATCCATTAGCAACAAATGCAACCGGATTTGATAATGTTTTTGTAGGTAGGTTAAGACGTGATAATAGTGTTCCTTTTGGTATTAATATGTGGGTAGTTGCAGATAACATTAGGAAAGGTGCAGCAAGCAATGCAATACAAATTGTTGAAAAATTAATTGAAAATTCCACTTCATCTATGCTATAATAAATTTATAAAAAGAAGGAATTACAATGGATGAAAAATTAATAAAAAATAACAAAGAATTTCAAATAATTATAAAAGATTTAATTGATAATAAAACTGTGCAAGAAATGAAAAAATATATGCAACATTCTAATACAAGCTGTTTTGAACATTGTTATTTAGTTGCATATTATTGTTATTGCATTTGTAAAAGGTTTAACTTAGATTATAAATCAGTAACACGTGCAGCAATGCTTCATGATTTTTTCTTGTATGATTGGAGAACAGAAAAAAACATAGGCGGGTTACATGCTTTCGTTCATGGTAAAATTGCCTGTGAAAATGCTTGTAAATTATTCGATTTAAGTGAAAAGGAAAAAGATATTATTATTAAACATATGTGGCCTGTTACTCCTGCTTTTCCTAAATCAATTGAAGGTTTTATTTTAACATTTATAGATAAATATTGTGCAATGCATGAATTTTTTACTTCTTATTTATTCAAGAGATTTATTATTAGATATGCTTACATATTTATATTATTTTTCTATATTTAAACTGTTTTTTATAATTTTACATTAATGAACTCAAATTGTTAAAGTTTTATAACAATTTGAGTTCATTTAAGTATTTGTATAAATTTTATCATGAAATTGCAATTTATTACCTATTATTTCTTTCTTAAAAAGTTATATTTATATTTAACTTTTACTCTACAATAGTCCCTTTG
>CANQXC010000093.1 GCA_947627785.1 uncultured Clostridia bacterium
AGTTGCACCTGTTAGTGCAAAGAATAAAGAATATAGTGCATAACCAAATGCAAAATATATAAGTGTTAAAACTAAAAGCAAAGGTGTAATTGATGATAAATCAAATATTGAATTTAATATTTCTTCGTCCATACATAATTTTGCTGATATTACAGCTACTACTATCATTAAAATTACTTGTACTAAACCAACAATTCCTATTCCCAAAGTTTTTCCTAATACTATTGTTTTACTATCTGTTGAAGTTACTAATGTTTCTATTATCTTCGATGTTTTTTCTGTTGTTATTGAAACTGAAACCTGCTGTGCACAGAAAAATACAGCATAAAATAGAATTAATGATATTATCATCATAATAAAAACATTTCCTTGTGCAGCATTTTCTTCTGTTTCTACAAATTCCAATTCAAATTGTGGTTGTATTGCTGCTATTTGTTCTGGTGTTATATTTAATTTTTGTATTTGTATTGTGCTATATAAACTTGAAAATGCAGAAACTAAATCTTGTGGAACAGTATCAAAATCCATTGCTCCGCTTTCCACTATGTATTCCATTTTTACATTGTCTCCATTTTTTGTAAATCTAATACATGAATCTTTTTCTTCTGAAAGTTTTTCTTTAATTTGCTCATCTGTTAAATTTTCCCTTGCTAATTCAAATTTATAGCCCATATCCATTTGATTTAAAGTTTCTATATTACCTTCAAATAAATTCTCTGAGTCTATTACTAAAATCTCCTCGTTAAAATTATCTCCTCCAAGTGCTTCTATTATGTTAGGAATATTAAATGCTACTACTATAATAATTAGTAATACTATTGTTGATATAATAAATGACTTTTTCTTTAAAATTTCTTTCATAGTAAATTCTGTTACTAAAATCAAATTTCTCATTTTTTCTATTTCCTTTCCCAGTGTACTATCCTACTTTTTCTATAAAGATTTCATTTAGTGTAGGTTTTTTAAATTCAAATTTGCTTATTTGAATTTCATTATTTGCTAATTCTTTGAATAAGTTTTCTCCTTGTTTTTCATCTTTCATTTTTAATAAATAGTGATTATCTTTATTCTCAATAATTTCTAATTCACATTTTTTTATTATATCATCTATGTTTTTTGTACTTGTAACTTCTAATTTTTCTGATGGATAACTATTTTTTATTTTTTCTAAATTGCCTTGTAATACTGTTTTCCCTTTATTTAATATGGTCAAATCTGTACAAAATTCTTCTATTGATGCCATTTGATGACTTGACATTATTATATATTTTTTCTTTTTTATAAGCTCTTTCATAACATCTTTTAGAATTTCTGTGTTAACTGGATCTAAGCCACTGAAAGGTTCATCTAAAACTATTAATTCTGGGTCATTCATTACTGAAATTATAAACTGAATTTTTTGTTGGTTTCCTTTTGAAAGCTTTTCAGCTAAAGAATCTTTGTATTCTTCCATCTCTAACCTTTTAAGCCAATAGTCTACTGCCTGTCTTGCATCTTGCACATTCATTCCCTTTAATCTTGCAAAATACATTAGTTGATCATATATTTTTGTTTTTGGATATACCCCTCTTTCTTCTGGCATATAACCAAAATTAACATTTTCTCTTGTTACTTCTTTTCCATTCCAAGTAATTTTACCAGAATTCTTTTTTATTATCCCTAAAATCATTCTTATTGTTGTAGTTTTTCCTGCACCATTTGTTCCTAATAAACCATATACCCCTGGTTTATTAATAGAAATGCTTAATTTATCTACAGCCTTTTTTGTTCCAAAATTTTTGCATACTTCAACTAACTCTAAACCCATATATTAAAATTCATTCCTTTCTTAATTATACCTTTATTGTATATATGTAAAATATTTATATCTTCCTCATATAATATTTTATACGTATATTCTATTATAAATTCCAACTTTTATCAATACTTTTTATTTTTTTGTAACACATTTTTTCTTTTAAGAATAGTATATAACATAACTAATGAAAAAAACTTAAGATTTTTTCTCACACAGGGAGGTGAAAATAGTATGCCAGAAAATAGAGGATGCGGATGCGGTGGTTTCGGATTTGGAAATGACTGTTGCTGGATTATAATTCTATTAATAATAATCTGTTGCTGTTGTGGAGGAAACAACGGATGCGGAAATTGCTAATAGATTATAGGTAAAAATAATTTCGGGTGGATAACTATTTTCCACCCTGTTTTTTTAAGCTATTTTTACTCCTAGTTTTTTTCCTCCAAGTAAGTGGAAATGTAAATGTTTTACTTCTTGTCCTCCATCTTCTCCACAATTTACTATTACTCTAAATCCTTTTTCAAAAATCCCCTCTTTTTTTGCTATTTCATTTATTACCATATATATTCTTCCAATTACTTTCTCATCTTCTTTTTGTAATTCAGCTAAACTTGAAATATGTTTTTTAGGAATTACTAATATGTGTACTGGTGTTACTGGATGTATATCTCTAAATGCTAAAATCTCATCATCTTCATAAACTATTGTTGATGGAATCTCTTTATTTATTATTTTACAAAAAATACAATCATTCATTATTATTCACATTCCTTTCTATTAAACTCTCATTTGCTATATAATTGTTCCCAAATTTCTTAATACATATTTTTATTTATAAATACTTTTACTCTAATATAGCCTTTATTCTACGAACTCCTGCTGATGATGCTTCTTCTTTCTTTATTTTGAAATGTCCTAATTCGCTTGTATTATGAACATGTGGTCCTCCACATAATTCCATTGAAACATCTCCTATTTTATATACAGAAACTATATCTCCATATTTATCTAAAAACATTGCTTCTGCTCCTAATTTTAATGCTTCTTCTTTTGGCATTTCTAGTTTTTCTACTGGTATTGCCATTTTTATATATTCATTTACTAAGTCTTCTGCTTTTTGCTTTTCTTCATCTGTCATTTTTGCATTATGAGAAAAGTCAAATCTCATTCTTTCTGCTGTTATATTACTTCCTTTTTGATGAACATGGTCTCCTAAAACTTTTTTAAGTGCAGCATTTAAAAGGTGTGTTGCTGTATGATATTTTGTTTCCATTTCTCCTGTTGAAGCAAGTCCTCCTTTAAATTTTTGTGTTGCTCCTTCTCTTGATTTTTCTTGGTGTTCTGCAAATTTTTGTTTAAATCCTTCTGTATCCACTGTTAATCCATTTTCTTTTGCAAGTTCTTCTGTTAATTCTATTGGGAAACCATAAGTATCATATAACTTAAATGCTATTTCTTTATTTATTTCTTTTCCTTCAATATTGCTTATTGCTTTTTCAAACTCTCTTAGTCCTTTTTCTAAAGTTCTGTTGAATTTATTTTTTTCATCTCTTAATATTTGTAATACTTTTTCCTTATTTCTCTCTAACTCTGAATAGTATTTTGAGTATTTTTCTATTATTAACTTTGCAAGTTCTTGTTCCCAATTACTGTTAATATCTATATTTAGTTTTTTTGCATATCTTATAATTCTTCTTATTAATCTTCTTAAAATATACCCTTGGTCAGTATTGCTTGGCATTATACCTGCATCATCACCACTTATCATTACAACTGCTCTTATGTGGTCTGCTATTATTCTCATTGCTTTTGCATTTTTTTCATCATCATATGATAAGCCAGAAATTTCTTCTATTTTTTTAATAACATCCTTCCATACTGATGATTTATAGTTATCTGTATATCCTTCTAATATTGCTGTTACTCTTTCTACTCCAAGTCCTGTATCTACATTTTTATTTTTTAATGGAACAAAATTCCCTGATGTTTCGTGGTTGTATTGCATAAATACGTTATTCCATATTTCTACCCAATTTTCATTATCTGGGTCAAATTTTTCTGGTATAGCTTCATTACTTCTCCAATAGAATATTTCTGTATCTGGTCCACATGGTCCTGTAAGTTCCATATTTGGCCACCAGTTATTGTCTTCACCTAAGAATGCTATTCTTTCTTCTTTAATTCCAACACTTTTCCAAATTTCAGCTGATTCTGTGTCTGCTGGAACTATATCATTTCCTTTAAATACGGTTACTGCAAGTCTTTCCACTGGTATGTTTAAATGTTTTGTTAATAGCTCAAAACTCCATGTTATTGATTCTTTTTTGAAATAATCTCCTAAAGACCAATTTCCCAGCATCTCAAAAAATGTATGATGTGTTGTGTCCCCTATTGCTTCTAAATCGTTTGTTCTGAAGCATTTTTGCACATCTGCTAATCTTGTTCCCTCTGGATGTGGCTCTCCTTTTAAATATGGTACTAATGGTTGCATTCCTGCTGTGTTGAATAAGCATGTTGGGTCATTTTCTGGTATTATTGGTGCGCTTGGTATGATTTTATGTCCTTTGCTTTCAAAAAATTTTAAGTATGTATCTTTTAAATCTATGTTTTCCATTTTTAATTTCATTCCTTTCTTGCTTTGCTTCAAAGCACATATAGAATTTTTTAAATTTCTATTTTCCTTTTTATTACAAATTAAACATTATTATTATACACTCAAAAGCACTAATTTTTCAATACTTTTTGAAAAATTAGTGCTTTATTGTGTGTATATACGTCAATATTCTCCGTTCACATTGATTCATTATATTTCCTTTGTCTTTATGTCTCTTACATGTTCTATTTTATCCCATTTTGTGTTTGGTTTTATCATTGCTTTTATATTGATTAATATCCATGAGCCTAAAAATATTGGATAACATAAAATTCCTTTTAACATAGGTTTTATAGGTCTTCTATCTAATATTAGTGTAAGAATTGCAGTAAGTGGTGGTATAATGAATGTTGCTGCTAAATATTTAGCATAGTTCCAAATTAACCCTGCTAATGTCATTCCATCACCTAAATATATTGCTAAATTTATAATTAATATTGCAAGTGTTACTACAAGTATTGGCATACCCATTAAATACAATAAACCATCAAAATTCATTATTTTTCTATTTTTTATTACACCTGCTGCCAAGTCTTTAATATAATATTTAAAACATTGTAAATGTCCAACTGACCATCTTGTTCTTTGTGACCATGATTGTTTAAATCCTAATGGTTGCTCATCATATACTATTGCTTCTGTTGACCAACCTAATGCTCTACCATTTGCTATATTTATTAATGAAAACTCTATATCCTCTGTTAATGTTTTTGTATTCCAGCCTTCTTCTTTAATTAAATCATATTTTACCATAAAGCCTGTTCCATTTAATAATGGTGATAATCCAACATTATATCTTGCCAAATGATAGAATCTATGCATAGTCCAATAAAATAAAGCATAACCTGCTGTTACCCAAGTATCATCTGGGTTCTTTATATCCCTATATCCTTGTACTACTTCTTCTCCTTGGCATAGTTTTTTATTCATTGCATTCATAAATTCTTTATCTACAATGTTATCTGCATCAAAAACGCATAAAGCATCATAGTCTGCATTTTGTTCTTGCATTTTTCTTAAGAACCATTGCATTGCGTATCCTTTTGTTTTCTTTTCAGGATCCGTTCTTTCATAGACAATAGCACCAGCCTCTCTTGCAATCTCGGCAGTGCTATCTGTACAGTTATCTGCTACTACATATATATCAAGACATTCCTTAGGATAATTTTGATTTTTAAGACTTTCTATTAAATTTTTTATAACTTTCTCTTCATTATGTGCAGGAATCAATGCCATGAATTTATGAGTTTTCTTTATTAATAATGGTTTTTCTTTGAATTTTATTAATGAACAAACACTTATAGCAATATTATATATCCAAAATATTGAAATTATAGCTACTAAGGCTTGCTGTAATATATACAAATAATCCATTTATTTTCTCCTTCTATTTTTACATAGCTTCTTCAGTTGTAACAACCTCTTCTTCATTTTTATTATCTTCTTTATTTACAAATTCTAAACTACTTATTGAAACTTCGTAGGCTGTTCTCTTTTCTATGCTACCATCTTCATGTTTCTTTTCATAAGGTCTTGATTGAACCCTTCCTACTAATTTTAGTTCTGTTCCTATTGGCATATCTTCGCAAAATCTTGCATTTCTTCCCCATGTAATACATGGTATGTAATCTGATTTATTATATGCTCTATTTACTGCTACTAATATATCTGCTATTTCTCTACCAAATGGTGTTTTTCTGTATATTGGCTTTCTGCATATATGTCCTAATAATTGAACTTCATTAGGAACTTTTATCTCTTCGTCTTCTCCTTTTTCTCTAATTTCTTTTACGAAAACTGTTAAAATTAATCTGCTCTTTGTGTTTTCATACGTATTGTATGATCTAAATTGTCCTTCAATTACAACCTTTTTACCTATTGTAAGGTCAAAATTTGCAATTAGTCTTTCAGATATTGTGATTGGTATAATATCTGATATTCCACTTAAACGTGGGATTTCTAAATTAAAAGTATAAAAACTTTCTCCGTAAATTTCGTGACTAAATTTTTTCTCACTTGTAACTTGACCAACTAATAATATATAGTTGTTTTGTGAATAATTTGTAACCAATTTTATTTCCTCCTTTTTTTCGTCTATAAGTTATTAATTATTTATACTTTTAGACTAGTCTTTTTTCAGACATTACTATTATACTACGTTTTTTTGGATTTGTCTACATAAAATGGTAAAATTATGTTAATTTTTATTTTTTTTCCTTTTATTTCACAAAATTTTCTATATTTTTATTTTTTTATTTCTAAAACTTTATATTTTGCTATTCCACCAGGAGTGTTGGCTTCTATAACTTGGTTTTTCTTAGCTCCAATTAATGCTGCGCCTATTGGTGATACATTTGAAATTCTATTTTTGCTTAAATCAACTTCTGTTGAACCTACTATTGTATATTCTAATTCTTCATTAAATTCTATGTCTAAAATTTTTACTGTATTACCTACTTGTACTGTTTTTGTATCTA
>CANQXC010000094.1 GCA_947627785.1 uncultured Clostridia bacterium
ATCTCCATCTTCAATTGTTTTTGTTATTCTTGTTAGCTCTTGATAAACTATTCTACCAGCTCCAATATTTGTATGTCCTACTTCTGAATTTCCCATTTGTCCTTCTGGTAAACCAACATCTAAACCACTTGTTTTTATTATTGTATTTGGATTTTGTTTAAATAATTTATCTATCACTGGTGTATTTGCTAATGCTATTGCATTTCCTTCTTTATTATTATTAATTCCAAATCCGTCTAATATCATTAGCATTGTTAATTTTTTATTCATATTTTTTATCATTCCTTTTCTAAGGTACAAATTAGTTTAAAAACTTCTTTTTAAATTATAACTTCCCTTTTTAGTTAAACTGCATTTACTATTTTAGCAAATTCATCTGGTTTAAGGCTTGCTCCACCAACTAATCCTCCATCTATATCAGACATTTCGAATAGTTCTTTAGCATTTCCAGATTTTACGCTTCCACCATATTGAATTATTACTTTATCAGCATTTTCTTTACCATACATATTTACTAATTCTTCTCTAATCCATTTTATGGTTTCATTTGCATCTTCTTTAGTTGCAGTCTTTCCTGTACCTATTGCCCAAATTGGCTCATACGCTACTATTGTACTTGTAATTTGGTCATTTGTCAAGTCTTTTAAACCTAATTTTACTTGATTTGTTACAACCTCTTTTGCTTTTCCAGATTCTCTTTGTTCTAAGCTCTCGCCTACACATACTATTGGCTTTAATCCAACATTATGAGCTGCTTTAACCTTTTTATTAACTGTTTCATCTGTTTCTGCAAAATACTGTCTTCTTTCTGAGTGTCCTAGTACAACATATTCAACTCCAATTGATTTTAACATTTGTGGTGATACTTCACCTGTATATGCACCATTTTCTTCCCAATGCATATTTTGTGCACCTATTTTTATATTTGTATTTTGTGCTGATAAAATTGCATAGAATAAATCCGTATATGGTGCACATATAACTACTTCATTTTTTGTATCTTTAACTAATGGTGCAAATTCTTCAAAAAATGATATTGTTTCATTTGGTAATTTATTCATCTTCCAATTACCTGCTATTACTTTATTTCTCATAATTATCAATTCTCCTTTTTAGACATTTTCATCAATATTAATAACATTTATATAGCCATTTGCATCATATGTTAATACTGTAGTATATTTTTTTTCAGCAGTTATTCCTCTAAAATCTCTTAAATTATTTGATTTTACACCTATTTGATGTTCTGAATTCTCATTATTACTCTTTTGAATAGTATCTAATAATTTATTTAGTTGCTCACCTGTTATTTCCCCTACATAAGATGTAAATTGTGAATTAAATATTAATTTATCCATAGTTTCTGTTGCCTGTTGTTCGTCATCACTAGCATTAGATTCAAGATTTGAATCTGTAATTGTTATTTCGTTAACATAGCCATCATCATCAAATGATGATAACTCTACATTATATCTTCCTGCTATTTCTAAATCATTAGCATCTGTTATTCCTTCTTCATTTAATTCAATAATATGATCAGAATTTGATTCGTTACTTGCATTTATTGCACTAAAAAGAGAACGAATTTGAGTTGCACTTAAATCTTCTCCCTCATATGTTGAAAATTGTGCATTGAATTGTTGTACTGCCATATTCTCTGCTTGATTATCAACATTTTCATTCAAATCTCCTATTTTATCTGAATTATTTTGATTATTGGTTTCTACAACAGTTCTATTATCTGCTAAACCACCTTTATCTTTCTGAACAACTATATATACAATTGCACCTGTCAAAGCTATTATTAATATTGCTACTAATACTATTAATATAATAATTATTGTATTCTTGTTATTACTCATATGTCCCTCCTATAATTATTCTTTATCATTTAAGCAAGCAATTCCTGGTAAAACTTTACCTTCTAAAAATTCAAGTGAAGCTCCTCCACCTGTTGAAATATGTGTCATCTTATCTGCTAAGCCCATTTTTTCTATTGCTGCTGCTGAATCTCCTCCACCTATTATTGTTATTGCATTACTCTCTGCAAGAGCATTAGCAATTTCTCTTGTACCATTTGCAAATTTAGAAAATTCTGATACTCCAAGTGGTCCATTCCATAATACAGTTTTTGCGTCTTTTATAGCATCTTTGAAGATTTTTATTGTTCTTGATCCTATATCTAATCCCATAAATCCATCTGGTATTTCTTCTTTATCCACAAATTTATCTTCTCCATCATTTGAATATTCTGAAGAAACATGATTATCAACTGGTAATAATAATTTTACACCTTTTTGTTTTGCTTTTTCCAAAAGCTCATTTGCTAAATCTAATTTATCTTCTTCACAAATTGATGTTCCAATTTCATGACCTTCTGCTTTATAGAATGTATAAGCCATTCCACCACCTATAATTAATGTATCTACTTTTTCTAATAGGTTTTCAATAACACCTATTTTATCTGATACTTTTGCTCCTCCTAGTATTGCTACAAATGGTCTTTCAGGATTTTCTAATGCTGAACCTAAAAATTCTAATTCTTTTTCAATTAAAAATCCAGATACTGCTGGTAAATAGTCTGCTACACCTGCTGTTGAACCATGTGCACGATGTGCTGTACCAAATGCATCATTTACATATATCTCTGCAAATGAAGCAAGTTTTTTAGCAAATTCTGGATCATTCTTTTCTTCTTCCTTATGGAATCTAACATTCTCTAGTAAAACTATATCTTGATTTTTCATATTAGAGGTTAATCTTTGAGCATCTTCTCCTATTACATCTTTAGAAAGAGTTACTGGTCTTTCCAATAATCTAGAAAGTTCCTCTGCTACTGGTTTCAAAGAGTATTTAGGGTTCACCTCTCCCTTTGGTCTTCCTAAATGCGAACATAATATAACTTTTGCATCATTATCTAATAAATATTTAATTGTTGGAATTGCTCCTCTTATTCTTCTATTATCTGTAATTTTACCTGTTTCACTATCAATAGGAACATTAAAATCACATCTAACTAGAACTTTTTTTCCTTTAACATCAATATCTTTTATTGTTTTTTTATTCATAAAATCCTCCTAAATATATATAAGCATTATGCAGGAGCTTACACTCCCGCATTGCTTCTAATAGCTTTTCCACACAGAAGATTAAATATACACCTCTTCTAATGTGTTATCTATCTTCTAACTATTTTTTTGAAATATATATAGCTAAATCAACTAATTTGTTTGAATATCCCCATTCATTATCATACCAAGCAACTAATTTAACAAATGTATCTGTTAATTGAATACCTGCTTTGCTATCAAATATTGAAGTATGGTTATCATGAACAAAATCTGATGATACAACATCTTCATCAACATATTCAATTATTCCTTTGAATTCATTTTCAGATGCTTTCTTAACTGCATTACAAATTTCTTCGTATGTTGCTGGTTTTTCTAATGTACATGTTAAGTCTACAACTGATACATCTATTGTTGGTACTCTAAATGCCATACCTGTTAATCTTCCATTTAATTCTGGTATAACTTTTCCAACTGCTTTTGCTGCTCCTGTTGATGATGGTATAATATTTGCAGATGCTGCTCTACCACCTCTCCAGTCCTTCTTAGAAGCTCCATCAACTGTTTTTTGTGTTGCTGTTGTACTATGAACTGTTGTCATTAATCCTTCTTTAATTCCAAAGTTATCATTTATAACTTTTGCTAAAGGTGCTAAACAGTTTGTTGTGCAAGATGCATTTGAAACTATTGTCATACTTGGATCATATTTATCATTATTAACTCCCATAACAAACATTGGAGCATCTTTTGAAGGTGCACTAATTATTACTTTTTTAGCTCCAGCATCTATATGAGCTTGAGCTTTTTCTAATGTTGTAAATACACCAGAACATTCAAGTACAAATTCTACTCCTTCTTTTCCCCAAGGAATATTATGTGGATCCATTTCATTATATACATTAATTGACTTTCCATTTACTATTAATTTATTATCCTCTGCTCTAACTTCCCCATTAAATCTTCCATGTACTGTATCGAATTTTACCATATATGCCATATAATCTGCTGTTATAAATGGGTCGTTTATTGCTACTATATCAACTTCTCCTTTCTCTAAAGCTGCTTGGAAAACTAATTTTCCAATTCTACCAAATCCATTGATTCCTACTTTTACTGACATAAAAATCCTCCTTTTGACACAACTTAAAAAATGCGTCATTTTAAAAAAATATTTTCACGCGTCTATTGTATAACAAAAGAAAACACTTTTCAAGTGTTTTCTTTTAATTTATTGGAAAAATTGGTAAATGTTATTACTATCTACTATCATTCACACTAATATTGGTTGTATTTGCTCACCTTCTAATGCTTTTATAATGGTATCTTTTATGTATTTACTACTAAATACTAAAGAGCATGGCTTTGTTATTGGATTATCCTGCCTAAACGGAACAAAAAATATATTCTTTTGTTTTAATAATTTTCCTATGTTTTCCGCTTCTATTGATAATCCATCATTTGTGGATATTCCTATTACTATGTTATTACCATTCTTTAAGTTTGTTTTAGCAGCAACTAAAACTGGTGTATCTATTATACCATTTGCTAGTTTACCTATTGTATTTCCAGAACATGGCACAATTGCCATTATATCCGATAATTCCTTGTATCTTGGTTTTTCAGCTGCTTGTATAGTATGTATTATTTTTTTTCCTGTAATTTTTTCTATCTCTTTAATAT
>CANQXC010000095.1 GCA_947627785.1 uncultured Clostridia bacterium
TGGGGATTTAAGTATAAAAAATAAATCTACAAAAGAGTTTAAAGATAGAGATTGGGATACATATAGAAATCATTCTGTAGGTTTTGTATTTCAAAATTATAATTTAATTACACATCAAAGTGTGTTAGCAAATGTTGAGCTAGCTCTTACGTTATCTGGAGTATCTAAAGCAGAAAGAAGAGAAAGAGCAAAGAAGGTATTAAAGAAGGTTGGTTTGGAAGACCAGATGAATAAGAAACCAAATCAATTATCTGGTGGACAGATGCAAAGAGTTGCAATTGCAAGAGCCTTGATAAATGACCCAGAAATATTATTAGCAGATGAACCAACAGGAGCATTAGATTCATCAACAAGTGTTCAAATTATGGAATTATTAAAAGAAATAGCAGATGATAAACTAGTAATTATGGTAACACATAATCCAGAACTTGCCGAAAAATATTCAACAAGAATAATTAGACTATTAGATGGTAAAATTGTAGATGATTCAAATCCTTATGATGGAAAAGAAAAAGAAGAATATGATGATGACAAAAGTAAAGGCAAAAAAACTCATATGAGTTTCTTTACAGCATTAACACTTAGCTTAAATAACTTAATGACAAAAAAAGGAAGAACTCTATTAACAGCATTTGCTGGAAGCATAGGAATTATAGGAATTGCATTAATTTTATCATTATCAAATGGTGTTCAAGAATATATAGATAAAGTTCAAGAAGATACTCTTTCAACATATCCATTAACAGTTCAAGAAAAAACAATTGATATGACAAGTATGATGACAGAGTTAATGAATGTAGAAGATGATGAAAACAAAGAAGTAGAAGATGGCAAAATATATTCTAAAAATATAATGTCTAGTATGCTAAGCATTTTATCAAGTGAAGTACAAACAAATAATTTAAAAGCATTTAAGGAATATATAGAAAGCGATTCTAGCAGAATGAAGGATTATACAAATGCAATACAATATAGTTACAACTTAAATTTGAACTTATATAGAAAAATGGAAGATGATACTTATTTACAAGTAAATCCAAATCAAATATTTAATGCAATTGGAATGGGTAGTATGATTGAGGCACAAAGTTCAAGCCCACTTATGGATACTAGTATGATGGTTTCACAATATGATGTATGGTCTGAAATGTTAGATAATAAAGATTTATTACAATCACAATATGATGTTATTGCTGGTAGATGGCCACAAGCATTTAATGAAGTAGTTTTAATTGTTGGAAAAAATAATGAAATAAGCGAATATACTCTATATTCATTAGGAATGAAAGATCAAGCAGAATTAGCAGAAAAAATGATAGCTTTGCAAAAAGGTGAAGAGATAGAAAATGGTGAAGATACAACAACATATACTTATGATGACTTTTTAAATTTATCTTTTAAACTTTTATTAAATACAGACTATTATAAAAAGAATAATGGAGTATGGGTAAACAAATCTGCTGACAATGCCTATATGCAAGAGTTACTAAATAATAGTGAAGATATAAAAATTGTAGGAATAATAAGACCAAATGAAGAAGCAGTAGCTACTTCAATTAGTGGTTCAATCGGCTATACAAGTGATTTAAAAGAATATGTTATAAATAAAATTAATGAAACAGAAATAGCAATTGAACAAAGGGCAAATCCAGAAATAAATGTACTTACAGGATTACCTTTTACAGGTGGTACAACAAATGAACAATTTGATTATAATAATTTATCAGCAGAACAAAAAGCATATATGCAAACTTTAAGTAGTGAAGAACTAGCAGAACTTATGGCAACATACACAAACAATAATAATGCAACATATGAAACTAATTTAAAAACATTAGGCATAGTAGATTTAGATAGTCCATCAGCTATTAATATATATCCAATAGATTTTGAATCAAAAGATGAAATATCTAATATAATTGAGGAATATAATAAAAAACAAAGAGATAATGGTACAGAAGAAAATGTAATAAATTATACAGATATAGTTGGAATAATGATGGATTCAGTAAGCACAATTATAAATGTAATTAGTTATATTTTAATAGCATTTGTTGCAATATCTTTGGTTGTTTCATCAATAATGATAGGAATAATAACATATATTTCAGTTCTTGAAAGAACAAAAGAAATTGGAATATTGCGTAGTATAGGTGCATCTAAGAAAGATATAACAAGAGTATTTAATGCAGAAACATTTATTGTAGGAATAACAGCTGGTTTATTAGGTATAGGTGTAACTATTTTATTAATAGTACCAACAAACATAATAATAAATAGTGTTGCTCAAATTTCAAATGCAGCAAAATTGCCAGTAAATGGAGCTATAATATTAGTAATAATTAGTGTAGTATTAACTATGATAGCAGGTTTAATACCATCAAGGCTTGCAGCTAAGAAAGACCCAGTAGAGGCATTAAGAACAGAATAAACTGACTTTTTAGTATAATGACTTTTAAAAAAATATATGATATAATATAAAAATCTAGCCCACAATCTAATTTGAAAATTGTGGGAAAGATTATTGTGAAACAACAAGGTTCCTGGGAACCCACCCACAATCTTTGATTGTGGTGGTGGGTAGGGTTCTTATTAAGAAACTTTATTGTTTCATAATAAAAACTGTATTTGGAGGTATATATTTGGAAAATAAAAAATTTTATAATGTAAGAGATTTAATTGAAAATGCAATAAAACAGTATCCTGATAATGTTGCGTTTAAATTAAAAGAAAAAAATGGAAAGAAGGTTAAATACACAAATATAACTTATAAAAAAATGCAAAAAGATATTTTTGCATTAGGAACAGCAATAAATTCATTGAACAAAAAAGAAAAGAGAGTAGCAATAATTGGTAAAAATAGTTATCCATGGATACTCTCATATTTAGCTACATTCTATGGAAACAATGTAGTTGTACCATTAGATAAAGGCTTACCAGATACAGAAATAAAAGATTTATTAGAAAGAAGCAAAGCAAATATTGTAATTTTTGAAGATAAATACATTGATGTAATGAAACAAATAAAGACTGAAAAAATAGGCAGTGTAAAGCATTTTATATGTATGGAGGATAATACTGAACATTTTAAAACTTTAGTACAATTGATGGAAGACGGAAAGAAAGAAATGAAAAGTGGCAATAAAAAAATTATGAGCATGAAAATTGATGATAAAAAAATGGCAGCAATTATATTTACATCTGGAACAACATCACTTGCAAAAGGTGTAATGCTATCTCAATACAACATAGCTTCAAATATTAATAGTATGCAAAGAATTATCTCAATATACGATACAGATGTTAATATGGCATTCTTACCATTTCACCATACATTTGGTTCTACAGGAATAATTCTATTCTTAAGTAAAGGAACTACAAATGTATTTTGTGATGGTTTAAGATATATCCAAAGCAATTTAGTAGAATACAAAGTATCAATATTTGTATGTGTTCCTTTGTTATTAGAAGCAATGTATAAAAAAATAATGCAAGAAGTAAAGAAACAAAATAAAGAAAAGAAAGTTGAATTTGGTAGAAAATTAAGTAAGTTTTTATTAAAATTTAAGATTGATGTAAGAAGAAAGATATTTAAAGAAATAATAGATAAATTAGGTGGAAACTTAAGATATGTAGTAAGTGGAGCATCAAGTATAGATAAGAAGGTTGCAGAAAGTTTTAATGATTTTGGAATAGTTACAGTACAAGGTTATGGTTTAACAGAAACTGCACCTGTATTAATTGCAGAAACAGAAAGAACAATAAGATATGGCTCAATAGGTCATCCACTTCCAGATGTAGAAGCAAGACTAGAAGATAAAAATGAAGAAGGAATTGGAGAAATAGTTGCAAAAGGATCAAATGTAATGCTTGGATATTATGAAAACGAAGAAGAAACTGCTAAAGTTTTAAAAGATGGATGGTTCCATACAGGAGATTTAGCATATCAGGATAAGGATGGATACTTCTATATAACAGGAAGAAAGAAAAATGTAATCGTTCTAAAAAATGGAAAAAATGTTTATCCAGAGGAATTAGAAATGGTTATAGGTAAATTGCCTTATGTAGAGGAATGTATGGTATATGGGAAAGAAAAAGATGATGATTTAGTTGTATCTGCAAAAATAGTATATAATAAAGAATATATGCAAGAAAAATATAAGGACTATACAGAAGAACAAATAAAAGAAATAGTATGGAAGGATATAAAAGAAATAAATAAAGGTTTAACTACATATAAACATATAAAAAAT
>CANQXC010000096.1 GCA_947627785.1 uncultured Clostridia bacterium
ATAATATCATACTTTTTCCTTTTTGTGTAGCCTTTTTTAATGATTTCTTAAATTTATTTATAATTATTCATTAATGCTAAGTATTAGTTCTGTGTTATAAAATAGGCTATTATATGTGTTTTTCTTCATTTCAAATTTAGATAGGCATATTTAAAGCCTTGCATGTATTACTACTATCTACACACAAGGCTATTTACCTTTATTTTAATTAATAACTAGTTATTTTCTAATATTTCAAAATCTCTAGCATTTGCCAAATCTGCTGATGCAGCTGCATTTAACTGGTCTGTTTCTCCAGGTGCTAAAGCTGGTAAAAGTGGTTTCATTGTTATTATTTCTTGTCCCTTTTCATCAAGTATTCTTAATTTTACTATTTCCATTTCACATGGTTCTGTTCCATTGTTTGTTACATCTGCTAATAATAAAGTCTCTCCATTTCTATATGTATATTGTATATTGCTTATTGTTAAGTTTTTGTATGTTTTGCTATTGTTAAATTCTTCACTTGTATTTAATTTTGTTCCATCTGCTAATTCTGTTATATATTTTTCTACATTTGGATCCTCTTGTTCCTGTTGATTTTGTGCATTTCCTGTTGCAACTGGTTGGGTATCTTTTCTCTTGTTTCTTACATTAAACCATATTATTATTGCTACCACTGTTATAAGTACCAATACTAAAATTAATCTTTTTTCATTTTTTCTCATTTTCTTTTCCTCCTAAATTTTTTTTTGAAGTTTTATCCTTCATTTCTTCGTCTTGCTATTGGTTTTATTATTATAGGCATAAGATAAGTAGTATCTTTAATTTCTTTGCCTATTTTTTTACCAATTGCTCAACTTGTTTTTCTACATTGTAACACCTTTTTATCTGTTTGTAAATCGTTTTTTTAATTTGTCATACAATCTTAATTTTTGTAATATTTTTGTAATATTTGTTTTATTTTTGTAATATTTTCAGTTGGTATTAATTTTGCATTAATACTGCTTGTTTTTTTATTAATTCATAACTTATCAATTCATTTCCATCTAGATTTTCCTTATACATATCTATACCAGTAATTTGACTATTATCATAGGTTTTATAATAATATATTCCTTTATCCATGTTGCAACAAGAACTGTAAATAGTTATTTCATATTTATCTTCTCCCATATGAACACATCCTCTTTGCTGCTCTACAGATCCTAATATATGGAAAAATTGACTAACACTTTCTTCTTCTGAATCTCCAGATATAGAGTTCATTTTAGTAAATGTTGCTTTTACAAATCTTGAAGCAGATGATAAATCACCCGGCATACCAATTGCTCCCATTCCTCTACTATATGTTTTTAAATTTAATTTCTTTGAAAAGTTATTAACTGGCTGCTCTATTGATAAATTCATGTAATTATTCAAATTAAACATATGAATATCAAATGTAGGATTATTTGTTAATACTCCTACTGGGTTATCATATATTTTAAGTCCATCCTTTACGCTTTCTACTGTTATTGAATTTTCTTTATCTGAAATAATCCAATGTAATGGTGAAGCTGGCAAATCTTCACTAAAATTAATTTGTGCTATATTAATATTCTTTAATAGTTTTTTTACCTCCTCAAGATTAGAACATTGTGATAAAACCCATGGAATAAACTCGAATGGTGCAATATTATCTTTATCTGTTTCTATTTGTTTATAATCTGCATTTTCTGGAAAGTTTAATCCTGCCATTCCTAACCCCTTTTCATTAATTGCATCATAATAAAGTGGATAGTCATTTGCTATATATGCCATCCCTATTATTGCATAGTGTTTATTTACCTCCTTTACCTTTCTAAATTTGAATTCATAATTTCTTGGTGTTATTGTAACAGTTTCCTTATATGAATATTCCAAATCTAAATTTCTGCCAAAATAATGATTTTCTGTGTTATATGTTATTGCAGTACACATAAATATTACCTTCCTTCTATACAATATTTTTGTAGAAGGTATTATATAACAAAAGACATAAATTATCAAATAGCTTATGTCTTTTTTTTAATCTTATTCTTTATATAAGAAACATTCTTTTTCGTGTGAATTTATTATACCTATTGCTTGCAAATAAGAATAAATTATTGTTGAACCTACAAACTTCATTTTCCTTTTTTGCAAATCTTTTGAAATCTTATCTGAAATTTCAGATGTTGTTTTGCCTGTTTCATATATAATTTTGCCATTTGTATATTGCTTTAGGTAATTATAAAATGAACCATATTCTTCCTGAATATTCTTAAATATTTTTGAGTTGTTGATTGTTGCTTTTATTTTTAATTTGTTTCTTATAATTTTTTCATTTTTTAATAATTTTTCTATCTTTTTATCATCATATTTTATTATTTTATTTATATCAAAATTATCAAATGCCTTTTTAAAATCTTCTCTCTTATTTAGCACACATTCCCAAGAAAGTCCTGCCTGAAACATTTCTAATATGAGCATTTGGTATAAATATGCTTCATCGAAATTTGGCATGCACCATTCTTCATCATGATACTTCACATATAGTGGATTTTTTAAGTTACACCATTTACATCTTATTTTATTATCCATTTTTACCTTCTCTCCTATATGTTAGTATATTTCTCATATTAACCACTTTAACATTATTTAATTTTTATTCAGTTCTTTATTAAATCTTTTATTACTTCACCAGCTATAATTAATCCTGCAACTGATGGAACAAAAGATATGCTACCCGGTATTTGCTTTTTAGGTGAACCTTTTCTTACTATATCTGTATTCTCCTCTTTATACCTTTCTTCCAACGTGTTATTTAATTTAATTGGTTCTTCTTTTGAATAAACTACTTTAAGTTTTCCTATCCCTCTATTTTTTAATTCTTTTCTCATAACTTTTGCTAGTGGACATATACTTGTTTTATAAATATCTGTTACCTCAAATTTAGTAGGATCTAATTTATTTCCTGTTCCCATGGAAGATATTATAGGAATGTTTAATTTTTTTGCTCTCATTACTAATTCTATTTTTGCTGTTACAGTATCTATTGCATCTACAATATAACTAACCGTATTATCTAAAATTCCTTTGCTATCTGGCATAAAAAATTCTTTATGTATTTCTACATTTGCATTTGGATTAATTTCTAAAATTCGTGTCTTTGCAACATCTACTTTAAATTTTCCTAATGTTTTACTTGTAGCAATTAATTGTCTATTCAAATTTGATAAACAAACCTTGTCATCATCTACTAATACAAAGTTTCCTATTCCTGCTCTTACTAATCCTTCTACAACAAAAGAACCTACTCCACCAATTCCAAATATTGCAACTTTTGCATTTTGTAATTTTTCTATTCCTTCTGTTCCTATTAATAATTCTGTTCTCGAAAACTCTTCTAACATTTATTTCTCACCTTTTTACTAATTATGCAAACATTATTACATTAACTTATCTACATATTTGATAAATATTGCACTTTCTATTAAATCCATAATTGAATATACTAAAATTATAATTCCAATTGTTAGAACTAATGCTCCATTTGTTAATATCATATACATACCAGCAATTATCATAATTAAAGCTAGAACTAAAGCCATGCCCCACATTGCTATTTTTGCTTTGTGCAATTTTAATGATAAAGATAATCTTAAAAGTCCACTATATACTATCCAAATTCCTATAATAATTCTAAATACTGATTCTACAAATCCACTATAACATATAGTAACTATTCCAATAATTACAGCTATAATTCCGTAAACTAAATCATTATTATAAAAATCATAACTTCCTTTTGATACAAAATAATCTATTATTTTAACTATTCCGCTAATAATAAATATTCCACCTATTATGTATGATATTATCGTTGTTGCTGAATTAGTTTTTACTATCATGAAAATACCAATTGCTGCAAATATTAAAGACATTAAAATATCTGTCCATCCTGATTTTTTCAAAAAATTTTTCATATTTAATTCATTCCTTTCTATTTCATGAATCTGGTTTAAATAAAATTTTAACTAATCTTAAACCTTTTTATTTTTTTTCTTTACTATCAATTTATCACAAAAAGCAAGCACTGCTGGTAATAATGTTAAAATTAAAATTGTAGAACATAAAGTTCCTTCTGAAATTGTTTTACATATTTTAGCTGCAATAGCTGATGCAAAATTTGCAATAATTAAAGTTACTATAATAAGTATTGAACTTGATGTTAATATTGTGTTTATT
>CANQXC010000097.1 GCA_947627785.1 uncultured Clostridia bacterium
TATGTATCTTTTTTGGCACCCTTTCAAAGTAAATTTGAACTATTTCCAAAAAATCTACTAAGAACTTCTTGCTCCTTTCGTTAGAACCACTTCACTTGCAGAATTTTTTAAAAGTAAGAAACTAATATAAAATATGTTTTGGCAAAAAAGAAGGGAATGAATTGTTTAATGGAAATAATAGAACAAATAAAGCAAGAAGCATTAGAAGAACACATACCTATAATAATGGATGACACTTTGCAAGAGGTAGGAAAAATATTAGAAGAAATAAAACCAACCAAAATATTAGAAATAGGCACAGCAGTAGGATATTCAGCGATAAGATTTTCAAAGTATTTGTCAGAAAATGGCTATATAGATACGATTGAAAGAGATGAAGAAAGAATAAGCAAAGCAAAAGAGAATATAAAAAAACTTAACTTAGAAAGCAAGATACACATATTTGAAGGAGATGCGGTTGAAATTTTGCCAACATTAAATGATAAATATGATGTAGTATTTATAGATGCAGCAAAAGGAAAATACCCAATATTTCTAAGCGAGGCTTTACGAATGTTAGCTGATGGTGGTATAATAATAGCTGATAACGTTTTATACAAAGGTTATGTAATGAGCGATTATAACAAACATAAGCAACGTACAGCAGTAAGAGGACTTAGAGAATTTTTAAAAAATTTACAAGAGAATGAAAATTTAAGCACAGAAATTTTAGAAGTTGGAGACGGACTAACAATAAGCAAGAAAAAATGTTAGTCATAAGAAAGCGAGGAAGAAAATGGATAAAAAAAACAACCCATGGAGAGTAGATTTAAGAGAAACTCCACCAAATGAGATGGAGAAATATTCACTATATAGTGATTATACAACAGAGCAAAAAGTAGGATTTATTGCACTTATAAGGATGATATATGAATGTATACAAGAGCTACAAGAATATGGAGAAATTACTGAAAATGTAAAAATAATGGCTAGAATAAAATCAGCAGAATCAGCAATTAGAAATGATGATAAAGAAGATAAGGCATTAGATGATGTATTTGGAATGGAAATAGTGGCAGGAAATGATACTGCATTAGATAAAATAATGAAAAAAATAGAAAATTATATGAACATTTTAAGAGAAAAAAAACATAATAAAGAAAACGGATATAAAGCAACTCATAGAGTAATGGAAATAAAAAAAGAATGTAAAGATAAATTAAAATTAGGAGATAGAGTTGGTTTAGAACAAATACCTATGATAGAAATTCAGTTTAAAACTTTTGAGGTTAAGGAAAATTGTATTTCAGGACCTGCAAGACATAGTGAATATAAAGATGAAGATCCCGAGAAAATTCAAAGGATGTACGATAATAATGAATTAACTGAACATAATTTACCAATAATGTACACTGTGGATAATACAGGTACAATTAGGATATTAAATAAACATGCAACAATTAGGGAAGTATATCCATTTGTAAGATTACACAGTAAAGGAAAAGGAGAGCAGAGATAGATGAAAAAACCAGAATTACTTGCACCAGCAGGTTCATTTGAAAAAGCAAAAGTTGCATTTGAATATGGAGCAGATGCAATTTATTGTGGTACATCTAAATTATCATTAAGGTCAAGAGTAGAAATAGATGATACCGGATTAGAAAAAATAATTGAATATGCACATAGTATAAATAAAAAAGTATATGTAACATTAAATATATATGCAAGAGATTATATGTATGATGATGTAAAAGTACAAATAGAAATGCTAAAGAGAATAAAAGCAGATGGTGTTATTGTTTCAGATGGTGGAGTTATGGAGATGGTAAAAGAAATAGCTCCAAATTTACAAATACATATAAGTACACAAGCAAATACAGTAAGTTACCATACAAGTAAATTTTGGTACAATAATGGTGCAAAAAGAATAATTTTAGCAAGGGAATTAAATAAAGAAGAAATAAAAGAAATTATAAAAAACAAACCAGAAGATTTAGCAATAGAAATGTTTATACATGGTGCAATATGTTATGCATATTCAGGTAGATGTCATTTAAGCGACTTTTTAGCTGGTAGAGGAGCAAATTTAGGAGATTGTGCACAAAGTTGTAGATGGGCATATAATTTGTATTTAGAAGAAAAGAATAATCCAGGTAATATGATGCCAGTAGAACAAGATGAAAATGGTACATATATATTATCTTCAAAAGATATGTGTTTAATAAAAGAATTACCAGAAATAATTGAAATGGGTGTAGATAGTTTAAAAATAGAAGGAAGATTAAAAACTGAGTATTATCTAGCAACCATAATAAATACATATAGAACAGCAATAGATGACTATATGGCAAATCCAGAAAATTATGATTATACAAAATATCAAAATGAATTAGAAAAAGTAAAAACAAGAGGATTGACAACATTTTATTTTAATGATAAAAATAATAGAGATTTCCAAGAGTATGAAGGAAAACAATACAATCCAAATTATGAATTTGGAGGAAAAGTGAAGGAATATTCTAAAGAAAAGAGTATAATAGAAATAAAGAACAGATTACAAGTTGGAGATACATTTGAATTAATTATACCAAATGAAATTAGACCATATAAATTTACAATTGATAAATTATGGGATGTAGAAACAGATGAAGAAATTGAATTTGTAAATCCAGGTAAAGAAGGACAAAGCGTTAAATTACATATACCAGTTAATGCAAAGGAAAATTGGATTTTAAGAAGGCAAAAAAATAACATTTCTAAATAGCTTTGCATTTAGAAAGGAAGAAATATGTTAGAAAAAGTATATTTTTATACAGAAGATCAAATAGAATTAATAGGTTTACTAGAGACACCAAGTGAACCTACAAAAAAAGTTGTCATATCAATACATGGTATGCAAAGTAATTGCTTAAAGCAAAGAGAAACAATATTGTCTCAAAACATTACAAATGCTGGAATAGCATATTTTACGTTTAATAATAGGGGCGCTGAAGTAATGACATACACAAAAAAAGTAACAGGCGAAAAGATATTAAATGGTGGAGTAGTATATGAAGATGTATTAGATTCATATTATGATATAAAAGCTGCAATAAATAAAATGCTTGAATTAGGCTATGAAGATATATATTTACAAGGACATAGTTTAGGATGTACTAAAATAGTATATTCATATAATAAATTGAAAAAAGAAAACAATGTAGCAAATATAAAAGGTGTAATTTTATTATCATTAGTAGATATTCCAGATTGTCAAAAATATGATTTAGGTGATAAATATGAGCCAATGTTACAGTATGCAGAAAACAAAGAAAAAGAAGGAAAATTAAATGAATTAATGCCAGAAGAAAGTTTTGACCATCCAATAAGTGTAAAATCATATTTAAGATATTTTAAATACAATAAAGAAATAGACTTTGCAAGATTTAATGATGAAAATTACGATTTTAAGGAACTAAATAATATACAAGTGCCATTATTCTTAAGATGGGGAAATGTGCATGAACTTGTAATACAGGATTTAGATGAATTAGTTAAAAATTTAAAACAAAAAATAAAAAATGATAAATTAGATATAGATTATATAGATGGTGCAGACCATGGATATACTGGAAAAGAAAAACTATTGGCAAGTCAAATAGTAGAATTTATTCTTAAATAGAAAAAATTCTTAAAGACCTAACTAATATATGTTTAAAGTTAGTGAAAATGGTTTAAAAAAGGATATAAAAAACGTAAGAAGAAAACACAGTGTGAAGATTAAGAAAGACATTTAAAAATATTGATTTATAATAAAAAATAAATACTAATCATCGCATAATAATCTTTACACTAGACTTATACTTAGAAAGGAATGAAAATTTAATATGACAGATAAATTAATAATAGTGGAATCACCTGCAAAGGCGAACACAATAAAAAAATTTCTAGGGGGAAATACAAAAGTTGTAGCTTCAATGGGACATATACGTGATTTACCTAAATCTAAATTAGGCATTGATGAAAAAACATTTGAACCACAGTATATAAATATTAGGGGAAAAGGAGATTTAATAAAGAAATTAAAAAAAGAAGCTAAAGATGCAAAAAAAGTATACCTTGCAACTGACCCTGACCGTGAAGGTGAAGCAATTGCTTGGCATTTAGCATATATTTTAGGAATAGACCCAAATGAAATATGTAGAGTAACATTTAATGAAATTACAAAAGAAGCGGTTAAGAATGCAATAAAAGAGC
>CANQXC010000098.1 GCA_947627785.1 uncultured Clostridia bacterium
ATGGTAAAAGCTGCAGGTGGAGAAGCACAACTTATGGCAAAAGAAGGAGAATATGCACATGTAAGATTACCATCAGGTGAAATGAGATTAGTAAGAGCAAAATGTAGAGCAACAATAGGAACAATTGGAAATACAGACCATAACAATGTTAAATTAGGAAAAGCAGGAAGAAAAAGACATATGGGAATAAGACCAACAGTTAGAGGTTCTGTTATGAACCCAGTAGATCACCCACATGGTGGTGGTGAAGGTAGAGCTCCAGTAGGACATAGTGGACCACTTACTCCTTGGGGTAAACCAGCATTAGGATATAAGACAAGAAAGAAAAATAATAGAACAGATAAATATATTGTAAAGAGAAGAAAATAATTAAAAGACAATTATAAGGCAAAAATTATATGCCAAGAATATTTTAAAGGAGGAAAATTTAATGTCAAGATCTAGTAAGAAAAAACCATTTGTAGAAGAAAGATTATTAAAAAGAATCGAAGCTATGAATGAAAGTGGAACAAAATCAGTATTAAAAACTTGGTCAAGAGCTTCTACAATCTACCCACAAATGGTAGGACACACAATAGCAGTTCATGATGGAAGAAAACATGTTCCAGTATATATATCAGAAGAAATGATAGGACATAAATTAGGAGAATTTGCTCCAACAAGAACATTTAGAGGACATTCAGGAGAAAAGAAAACAGAAGTAAAATAAAACTCTAAATATTCAAAAAGGGTAAGTAGAGATATAACCCTAACATTATAAAGGAGGTAAAATAAATGCCAGAAGAAAATAAAGTACTAGAAGCAACAGCTACATTAAGATTTGCTAGAATATCAGCAAGAAAAGTAAAAATAGTAGCAGACCTTATTAGAGGCAAAAAAGTTGATGAAGCTTTAGCAATAATAAAATTTACACCAAAGGCATCATCAGAAGTATTAGAAAAATTATTAAAATCTGCAATAGCAAATGCAGAAAACAATCATGCTATGAATAGAGGTAACTTAATTGTTAGTGAAATTTATGCAAATCAAGGACCAACATTAAAGAGAATTAGACCAGCAGCAAAAGGTTCAGCTTCAAGAATTAGAAAAAGAACAAGTCATATAACAATAAAGTTAAGAGAAGTATAAGGAGGTAAGTTTAGAATATGGGACAAAAAATGCATCCACATGGATTAAGAATTGGTGTAATTAAAGATTGGGATTCAAAATGGTATGCAGATTCAAAGAATTTCAGTGATTATTTAATAGAAGACCATAAAATTCGTGAATATGTAAAGAAAAAATTATTCGTTAGCGGTATTTCTAAAATTGAGATAGAAAGAACAGCTAAATTTGTAAAAGTTAATGTTTACACAGCAAAACCAGGAGTTGTTATTGGTAAAGGTGGAAACTTAGCTGAAAGTTTAAAACAAGAATTATCTAGAATGATAGGTAAAGATGTAAATTTAAATATAGTTGAAGTTAAGGATGTTGATACAAATGCTCAATTAGTAGCAGAAAACATCTGTAATCAACTAGAAAGAAGAATCTCTTTTAGAAGAGCAATGAAACAATGTATGCAAAAAGCAATGAAAGCAGGAGCTTTAGGAATTAAAACATCTGTATCTGGAAGATTAGCAGGAGCTGATATGGCAAGAACAGAATTTTACAAAGAAGGTACAATTCCACTACAAACATTAAGAGCAGATATAGATTATGGATTCTATGAAGCAGATACAACTTATGGAAAAATAGGTGTAAAAGTTTGGATATATAAAGGAGAAGTTCTTCCTACTAAAAAAAATAAAACAGAAGGAGGAGAAGAATAATGCCAGTAATGCCAAAAAGAACAAAATATAGAAAAATGCAAAAAGGTAGAAATAGAGGAAAAGCAACAAGAGGAAATGTTGTAAATGAAGGAGAGTATGGGTTACAAACATTAGATGCAGGATTAATTACAGCAAATCAAATAGAAGCAGCACGTATTGCCATGACTCGTTATATAAAAAGAGGTGGAAAAGTTTGGATAAAAATATTTCCAAATAAACCAATAAGCAAAAAACCTGCTGAAACTCGTATGGGTAAAGGTAAAGGTGCAGTTGAATATTGGGTAGCACCAGTAAAACCAGGTAGAATATTATTTGAATTAGCAGATGTAACAGAAGATGTAGCAAGAGAAGCATTAAGATTAGCTGCACATAAACTACCAGTAAGAACAAAATTTGTAGCAAGAGAAAATAATCAAGGTGGTGATGTTGATGAAGATAGATAAAATAAGAGAAATGTCTTCACCAGACTTAGAAAAAGAATTAGGTGAATTAAAAACAGAGTTATTTAAACTAAGATTTAATTTAGCAACAAACGGATTAGATAATCCTATGAAAATAAAAGAAACAAAGAAAGATATAGCTAGAATAAATACAGTATTAAAAGAAAGAAAAATGGCTAATTAAAATATAAATTTAAAGTTTAGGAAATAATCCAATTCTTTAAATGAAAGGAGAAATAAAATAATGGAAGAAAGAAATCTTCGTAAAGTTATGATTGGTACAGTTACATCTAACAAGATGGATAAGACAATAGTTGTATCAGTTGAAACAAGTGTAAAACATCCTATATATGGCAAAATTGTAAAAAGAACATATAAATTAAAAGCACATGATGAAAATAATGTTTGCCAAGTTGGAGATAAAGTAAAAGTAATGGAAACTAGACCTCTATCAAAAGATAAGAGATGGAGATTAGTTGAGGTTGTAGAAAAAGCAGTTATAAAATAAACAAATAATACTTGCTTTTGATTTGTTTAAAGTAAAAATAGAAAAAAATAGAAGGAGGAAACCTAGAATGATTCAGCAACAATCAAGATTAAAAGTAGCAGATAACACAGGTGCAAAAGAATTAATGTGTATCAGATGTTTAGGTGGTTCACATAGAAAATTTGCAGGTGTAGGTGATGTAATAGTAGCATCAGTTAAAAGTGCTATACCAAATGGTGTTGTAAAAAAAGGTGATGTTGTAAAAGCAGTTATCGTTAGAACAACAAAACCTATAAAAAG
>CANQXC010000099.1 GCA_947627785.1 uncultured Clostridia bacterium
CCAACTTTCAACAACATGTGCAAGCATATTACCAAAGTTTATTTTTTTAACTGTATTGTTTGCAACTAAATTAACAGTTCCAATTGTTTCATCATTTAGAGAAAATACAACTTCTCCAACTTTATCACCACTATTTATAGGAGCTTCTATAATTTCAGGAAGAACAACAGTAGTTGTTATGTTGGCAGATTGACCTTTTGGAATTAAGCTACCAGCATCTTTTTCGAAAACAATTTCTACACTTTCAGTTGTACCTTTATTAACTAAAATATTTTTTGCAATATCACCTTTACTGCTGTATTTATAATATTCAAAATTACTAAAACCATAATCTAGTAATTTTTTAGCTTCAGCAAAACGAATTGCAGAAGTTTCGCCTCTCATAATAACTGCAATCAAAGAAAGATTATCTCTTGTAGCTGTTGCTGAAAGGTTAAATAGAGCAGTAGAAGTTGACCCTGTTTTTAAACCTGTACAACCTTCATAATTTCTAAGCAATTTATTAGTATTAACTAATTCGGATTCTCCATTTCTTAAACTATCCATCCAAATAGTAGTATAATTTGTAATAGTAGGGTGATTTACAATAAGTTCACGAGACATAAGTGAAATATCATAGCTTGAAGTTACATGCCCATCTTCATCTAAACCATGACAATTTTTAAATGTTGTGTCATTCATGCCAAGTTCTTTTGCACGTTTATTCATTTGTTCAACAAATAGCTCTTGACTACCAGCAATATGTTCTGCCATGGCAACACAGCAGTCATTTGCAGAAACTACGCAAATTGCCTTTAACATTTCATTTACAGTTAAAGTTTCATTAGGTTCTAACCAAATTTGAGAACCTCCCATAGATGCTGCCGCTTCTGAACAAGTTACAGTATCTTCAAGTGAAATAATTCCATTATCTATAGCTTCCATAATAAGTAGAATAGTCATAACTTTAGTAACACTGGCAGGTCTAAGCTGTTCATGACTATTATGTTCATAAAGAACAGTGCCAGTAGATTGTTCTATTAAAATAGCACTTCCACAAGTTAAATTCAAAAAATTTCCCTCTCTATCTCCGTAATAAACTAGATGTAGTAATAGCTTCTGGTGCAGACATATCAGACCAAACATATACACTATCTGTTGCAAGAACAGGAGTAAAACAAGAACATATTATAACAAAAACTAAAAGCAATTTTAAAAGAATATGATTGCTATTTAACTTCTTTAATAAAGTTAAGTGATTTTTCTTATCAAACATAAAATCCTCCATTCGATAAATAATATCCATATAAAATTTGGATTATTACTAATCTTATGAAGGAATTTAAAAAATTATGAAGGATTTTTAACAATTTTTACATCAATATTATCTGGTGTATTTGAAAAATATAACTTTATATCAAAATCATTATCATTACGAAATTGAAAATCACAAGAACCATAGCTTACACAAGCATCCATACCTTCTGGGACATAATATACAGGACCACTATGTTCATGTCTTTCTACAACTGTTAAAGTTGGTACCAAAAGTACCGCATTGTATAAAGTAGTACTTACTTGGCATTTTCCACCACCGTATGCTTGAATTGTATCTCCATCTGAATCAAATGTATCTGCTTTTTCATAACCATCTTCTGGTTTAGCAGGTCCCAAAGTATTGCAAAAAGAAAATGTTTCTCCAGATTTGACTATAATGCCATTTAAAGAATTACAAGCAAGTGTTATATTGTTTTGCCTATCAGGATCTTTTTGAGAGACTTTAGTAGAAAAAGTAGCCAAAACTTCTTCTTCATCTTTCTTAGGTTTATCAGTAGATTCATTTGAAGAGGTTTTAGACGTTGATAAACGCTCTGTATTATAATTCTCATTTTGGTTATTATAATTATCATCAGCTTTATTACCACAACCTGTTAAAAATAAAATAGATGTAATAAAAATAAATAAAATTTTTTTCACAAAAAAACCTCCAATCTTTCAAAATAAAAAAAATACATAGAACTTGCGCTAATCAAAGTTAGACAAACGAACTAAAGAATTTTAATTTTTAAATAAGAACATTTAATTTTAGATTAAATATATAACTGTGACGAGATTTGTCGAATTTTATATTATAAACTAACATTATTAGTATAACTCAAAATATTATAAAAATTCATAACACATATACCAAAAAGCAAAAATATATGATATAATTCATAAAGTAGAAATTATTGGAAAAGGAAATGTTAATAATGGAAATTGTAGCAATAATTGGAACAATAATATTAATGATAGGAATAATATGTATATATGATGCAAGACAGATAACAAAAAAAATATTTAGTTTTGGAGACCAAAATGAAGCTGTATTTGCTTTGAAAGTAACTGGCTTTATTATAAGTATTGTAGGTCGGATTATTAATTATGTTATAGTAGTTATTTTAACTTTATATAATATCTGTTAGTAAATAAAGAAAGGATTGGTGTTTTTATGGAGCAAGATAAGTTATTAGAAATAGCAAAAAAATTTAATATTGAAGGAAATCCAGTTAAAGTAAAATTAATAGAAAGTGGACATATAAATAAAACATATTTAGTAGAATACGATACATCTAAAAGATATATATTACAATATGTAAATACCAATGTATTTCCAAATATTATTGAACTTATGAAGAATATAGAGGGAGTAACAAAGTTTATAAGAAAAAAAGGACATAGTACAACTTTAAGCTTTATAAAAACAAAAGGAGAAAATCCAAGTTATATATATAATAGCAACTGGAGAATGCAAGAATTTATAGAAAACACAAAAACATACATATCAACAGAAAGTTTAGAAATATTAGAAGAAGCTGGAAAAGCAGTTGGCGATTTCCAAAAAGAATTAGATGGATTTGATGCATCAACTTTATATGAAATAATAGAAAAATTCCATTATACACCTAATAGAGTAAACCAATTAATGACTGCAATAAATAGCAAAGAAAATAATGAATTAAGAAAAGAACGTTTTGAAAAGGCAAAACCATATATAGATTTCTTAACAGATAAAAAAAGAACTTCTAGAGCAAATGCAATAACAAGCAAGTTAGAGGATGGTTCAATACCACTAAGAGTAACACATAATGATACAAAACTTAGCAATATATTATTTGATAAAGATACCAATAAATATAAATGCTTAATAGATTTAGATACAATAATGCCAGGGTCAATTGTATATGATTTTGGAGAAGGAATTAGAACAGGTGTTACAACTGCAGCAGAGGATGAGCAAGATTTATCAAAAATATATGTAGATATGAAAAGGTTCGAAGCTTTTACAAAAGGATTTTTAAGTATAATGAAAGATACTATAACCAAAGGAGAATTAGAACTATTATCAATAGGTGGCTGGATGATGACATATGAAAATACAACAAGATTTTTAGCCGATTACCTAAATGGAGACATATATTATGCAGTAAATAAAAATATACCTGACCATAATTTAGTAAGAGTAAAAGCACAAGTTGAAATTATAAAACAACTTGAAGAAAATGAAGATAAAATGAAAGG
>CANQXC010000100.1 GCA_947627785.1 uncultured Clostridia bacterium
ATGATTTGGCAATCATATTATATATTAAAAGAAACATTAAAATATGAGAAACCAAAAGTTGTAGTGTTTAATGTAAATTCTATGAGATATGGCAAAGATAGTGAAGAGGTAAGTGAAGCATACAACAGACTAACAATAGATAATATGAAATGGTCAAAAGAAAAAATTGAAATAATAAATGCATCTATAACAGAAGAAGAAACATTTTTATCATATGTTTTTCCAATTTTAAGGTATCATTCAAGGTACGATGAATTAACAGAGGAGGATTTTAAGTATCTTTTTAAAAATAAAGAAAATACATATAATGGATTTTTAATTAATAAGAATATAAAACCTGTGAAAAATTTACCAGTAAAAAGAGTTTTAGCAAATTATGAATTTAGCAAGGAGTGTTATGAATATTTAGATAAAATAAGAGATTTATGTATTGAAAATAATATAGAATTAGTTCTTATAAAAGCTCCTAGTTTATATCCATATTGGTATGATGAATACGAAAATCAAATAAGGGCATATGCTTTAGAAAATAATATAGATTATTATAATTTACTAGATATGGCAGAGGAGATAGGAATAAATTATTCTATGGATACTTATGATGCTGGATTACATTTAAATTTAAGTGGAGCAACAAAGCTTTCAAATTATTTTGCAAACATATTGATGGAAAATTATAATTTAACTAATTTTAAAGGCGACTCAATTTATGATGAAAAGTTAAAAAAATATCATGACGTAATAGAATAAATGAACAAAAATAAGTATAAAAGAGTAAGAATGAGGAAAAATAAATTAAAGCATAAAAAATGACTGCACAACACATTGAAAACATGAATATAATATGGTAATATAAATAAAAATAAAGTTAATAATTTTTCCCTGCATAGTGCGAACGAATGAAATTTTAGAACCAACAGTTAAGGAAAGGGAGTCCAAAGCTCTTAATATGGCGTGCAAGCTTACACAAGTGTTTTTGTAGTAAGAAGCCCAGGAGTATTCAAGGCAGACACCCACCTGTGTAAGAGCAGGTCCTTAAAATTTCTATCAAAAACGGCTAAGGCGGGGATATTATTATTTTTGTAAATATTTTTTAAATCTATTGCAAATAATAATCGTATATGATATAAAAATAATATATAATTTTGAAAGGGGAAATAATATGGATGAAGAATTAGATAATGTAATTGTATTAAATGATGAAGATGGTAATGATGTAAAATTTGAATTTTTAGATTTAATTGAATATAGTGGAGAAGAGTATGTAATACTTTTACCAATGGAGGAAGAAGAAGATGCAGATGAAGTTGTTATATTAAAGGTAGAAGATACAGATTCTGAAAATGAGGAAACTTATGTTGGTGTAGATGATCAAGAAGTATTAAATGCAGTATTTGAAATATTTAAAGAAAAATTTAAAGATGAATTTAATTTTGTGGATTAAGATATAAAGGAAAGAGAAGAGAATTCAAGTCTTATTAAAAATAGAGTGAATTCTCTTTATATTTTTCAAAAAAATATAGATTTTATAAAAAACATAATTAAGATAAGTAAAGATAAAGTGAACAATTCTTTAAAATGAAAAAAAGCAAGCTCGATTGAACTTGCTTTTTGATATTTTTTATCTCTTTGAGAATTGTGGTGCTTTTCTTGCTTTTTTAAGACCGTATTTTTTTCTTTCTTTCATTCTAGCATCTCTTGTTAAGAAGCCATTTGATTTTAATATAGGTCTAAATTCAGAATTAGCTTGTAATAATGCTCTTGCTACACCATGACGAATAGCTCCTGCTTGACCACTAATTCCCCCACCTTTTACATTACAAATAACATCAAATTTATCTAATGTATTTGTAGAAACTAAAGGTTGCTTTACTATAACTTTTAAGGTTTCAACACCAAAATATTCGTTTAAATCTTTTCCGTTTACTGTAATAGAACCAGTACCATTTACTAATCTAACTCTTGCAATTGAATTTTTTCTTCTACCTGTTCCAATAAATGAAGTTTTTTCTGCCATATTATTTTACCTCCCAAACTATAGGTTTTTGTGCTTGATTTTCATGTTCGCTTCCACTATAAATTCTAACTTTATTAATCATTTGTCTTCCTAATCTATTTTTTGGAAGCATTCCCTTAATAGCAAGCATCATAGCTTTTTCAGGACTATTTTGTAACATATTTCTTGCAGAAATTTCTTTCATATTTCCAATATATCCTGTATGACGTCTATAAATTTTTTGATCTAATTTTCTTCCTGTTAAAATAACATCTTTAACATTTAATATAATAACATGATCACCTGTATCTACATTAGGTGTAAATGTAGGTTTATGTTTTCCTCTTAATAATTTTGCAGCTTCTGAAGCAACTCTTCCTAATGGTTTACCGCTAGCATCAATTATATACCATTGTCTTTTAATATCGCTACTTTTAGCTGAATATGTAGTATTGTTCATGGTAAGTATTTCCTCCAATCATATTTTTAAAATTTAATTTATATAAAATACATTTTACTAACAACTACCGGGCAAGGGTTATTAATAAAACTATATTTTTTCACACCTATCCATTTTAATACAAAAGTTAGAAAAAGTCAAGCAAAAAAGGTAAAAATGTGAAAAAGCCATATAAAA
>CANQXC010000101.1 GCA_947627785.1 uncultured Clostridia bacterium
CCATAACAATCAAAAATTGTGGGTGGGTACCCTGTTTTACAATAAGATAAAGAACTGGGCTAGCCACCAGTTCTTTTATTTACTTATTTTTAATAAAAGTAATGCAATGCAAGTAATTTTTAAAATGACTTGTATAAATTTAAAATTTCATTAACAATTATAAACAATTGTTTTGTAATTATAAGCATAAAAATATGTTAAAATGAAGATGATGTAAATGAAAGAAACAGAATTTTGAAATATTTTTGTAACATTATATTTTTTTATATAAAATATTATATAACATAGTTATGAAAAAAAACAGATTTTGGAAATATGAAATCTCCAAAATCTGTTTTTTGCTTAATAACCACCTTTTCCTTTCATCTTTAGATAGATACAATAGATTCCTACTGTGATGCCTGCAATCCCTAAAATACAAATTAGAGTTGCAATTACATAATTAAATATTGTCATTCCTTCTAACGTCGATGCCCCACATTGAGGACAGTAATTGTCTTCTTCTCCGAGTTCTGCTCCGCAGTTTTTGCATACCTTTTCTGTCCACTTTTCTCCGCAGTTAGTGCAGTAGACCTGGTCTGCGTCCAGTTCTGTTCCACACTTGGGGCAAATTCTGTCGACTGTTGCTGTCGACATGACCGGAAATATGGACATGATAACAGTAATAGCTACGAGAATTGCGATGGTTACGATTTTCTTCATTTGTGTAGTTTCTCCTTATTCAAGAAAAATTTTTTATAACAAGCCACATGAGCCTATCTAAATTTATTATACACCTTTTCCCACTTTATGTCAATTTAAGTATTGTTTAACGTATTGAAATTTTTTTATTTTTTATATGTTCCCACATTCTAGGTTGAACTCTACTTTTACTAAAAGTCTATCAGTTTCTTCTTTTTTTATTCCCAAAGTAGCTTTTGGTTTAAAAGTGAAGAATCTGTGAAATGCAGTAAATTCAAGTATTACATGGTTTTTCTCGCATATAGCACCGTAACGCACTCAACGTGATGTGTAAATGGAAACATATCGACAGGCTGTACTGAATTAATTGTATAATTTTCTTGTAGTTCTTTTAAATCTCTTGCAAGTGTTGCAGGGTTACAACTTATGTAAATTATTTTTTCTGGTTTTAATGATTTTAAAAGTTCTACAGTTTTATTATCTAATCCCTTTCTTGGTGGGTCTACAAAAACTACTTTTGGTTTTTCATCTATTTTATCCAAAATTTGAGGTAAAACTTTTTCTACATCTCCTGCGTAGAATTTTATATTTCCTACATTATTAATTTTAGCGTTTTCTTTTGCATCTTCTATTGCCTGTTCAACAATTTCTATTCCATATACTTTCTTAAAATACTTTGATGCAAATATCCCTATTGTTCCTATACCACAATATAAGTCAAGTGCAGTACTATTTTTTACATCAGAGCTTGACTTTATTTCATTTAGTGCAGTGTTATATAGAATTTCAGTTTGAATTGGGTTTACTTGATAAAATGATAATGGTGATATTTTAAACTTATACTCTCCTAAAATATCATATATGTATCCGCTTCCAAACATTATTTCATTTTTATTTCCCAATATCACGTTTGTATTTTTAGTATTATAATTCTTTACAATACTCTTTATATTTGGATATTTTTCCGTAATGTATTTTACAAATTCTTTGTCCATTTTAAAGTTATTATCATTTACTACTATTGTAACTAAAACCTCATTAGTTTTTACACCAATTCTAATAACAATATGTCTTACAGTTCCTTTAAGAATAGTTTCGTTATACACAGAAACATTATTTTCTTTAATAAATGCAAATATATCGTTTGCAATTTTATTACATAATTCATTTTGAATATAGCAGTTTGAAACTGGAACTATATTATGTGTTCTACTTGAATATACACCCATAACAGCATTTCCATCTTTATCTATTCCAACAGGATATTGAAGTTTATTTCTATAAAATAAAGGATTTTCCATGCCTATAACATCATGAACTTCTATATTCTTATTTAAAGCTTTGTATAAACAATTTTCAACTATTGCTTTCTTTATTTTTAGAGTATAATCATAAGAAATATGTCTTAGATTACATCCACCACATTTTTTATACTCCTCACACTCCGCTTCTACTCTATTAGAAGATTCTTTTATAATTTGAATTATCTTACCATACGCAAAGTTTGTTTGAACTTTTAATATTTTAATTTTTATCCTTTCACCTTTTATAGCTCCTTGGATAAAAATAGGAAAATTATCTATTTTTGCAATACCCTCACCTTGGTATCCATCATCTATAATATCTACCTCATATTCTTGATTTTTTTCTAACATATTCTTCACCTATTTAAAAATTATATGTTAAAATCGCTTAAAAATCAAGACTTAGGTAAATATACTTTTTATTATTCCATTTTCAATGCTTACACTAAAAATATTCTTTAAAATTATTAAAACAATAGGTCCAATAAATAACCCAAGTACACCTGTTATTCTAAAACCAGTATACATTGCAATTAATGTAAATATTGGATGGATTCCTATTTTATCACT
>CANQXC010000102.1 GCA_947627785.1 uncultured Clostridia bacterium
TATTACCGTTTTCCATCTTTAACAATGAAAACACATGGTAAACCACCTTGTCCATATTCAGAATATTGATTTTCTATTTCATTTTCTACTTCTTTTGTCTGTATCATTAATACTGTTGAAAAGTCGCTTATTACTAATCTTTTAGCTTCCACAGATGCGGATGCCCACTTATCTGTATCTGGTATATAACAAGCTGCTACACGAAAAGCAAAATTATCCTCATAAAAGTCTATTGTTTCTACTCTTGTATCTAATCGTGCCTTTTCTAGATTTGTACTAAAGTTCCATGTTCCTTCTATAGTGCCTATTTTGTTTACATTTATATCTAGTTTAAAATTGCTAGCTAAATCTGTTATTGTATCTACATTATATACATTGTATATTATGTACTGATTTCCTTGTTTTTCTATCTTTTGTGATACTGTATTTATTCCAAAGTTTTGTAATTTATCGTTTGATTCTAGTATTTTGTATTGACTAGTTACTTTTCCTTCAAATAACGCTATAACTTGTTCTATCTTTTTATTGGCTTCTTCATATTTTGAATCTCCTTCTGTTGTATTTATGTCTGTTAAATATTCGCTATATGCATTTCTTGCTAAATCTAATATGTTTTGTATTTCTTCTTCACTTAATCCTATTGCCTTTAATCTTTCATTTATATTTCTCATTATATTTGTTGCATCTTGCATGCTTGAATTTTTATATTTTTCATCTGACGTATCTATCTTAGCTACATATCGTGCTATTTTTAAGCTTTCTATCATATCTTCCTCAAATTCTGGATATGTATAGAACTCTCCTGATAGTTTTTCTCCTTCTGCTATGTATTTTGTTATTAATATGTTTTCATCCATTGCTACTGTTTTTAATGTTAATTTTATGCCATTACTTTCTACTGTTTGATTTATTTCTACTTCACTTGCTACATATTTATCTTCTTTTACAAATAAGTTTTTTATTGCACTATATATATTAGGCTTTCCTTGAATATGTGCATATAAGTTTCCTCCTAATACACCTACTATTATTAATGCTGAAAACGCCAGCACTGCTTGATTAAGACTTATTTTTATTGTTTTTCTTTCTGTTTTTTTCTTATTTTCCAAATTTATTCCCCCTTCAAATTTTTCAAATATTTCATTTGCTTCTACTGATATTTTTTTATCCTCTTGCAATTTTGCTTTTATATACTTGTCTTTTTTATCCAATTTTGTTCACCTCCTCTTGTTTTAATATTTCATATAGTTTCTCTCTTGCTCTTGATAATTTTGATTTTACTGTTCCTTCTGGAATATTTAATATTTTCGCTATGTTTTTTATTGAAATATCGTCATAATAATATAGTATTGTTACTGTTCTTAAATCACCGTCTACTAGACTAAGGGCTCTCTCTACGTCTATGCTGCTTTCATAATCACTCTTTTCCCCTTTATAATATATAATTTCTTTTTCTATTTTCCTATTGTTCATGCCATTTTTTTCAATTATATCGTAGCATTTATTTATTGTAATTCTAATTAACCATGTTTTAAAATATTTTTCATGTTTCAATGTATTTATGTTTTTATATGTACAAATTAATGCTTCTTGGATTGCATCGCATACATCTTCTTCGTTCTGTAAAATTGCTTTTGCTGTTTTATACATTTGTGTTTTATTTTGTTCTATTAATGTTACGAAAGCTTCAGAATCTCCTTTTTTTGCTTCATTTATAATAGACATTTTTTACCTCCGTTCAACTAAAATCTCTAAAATTAGATATTTATTTTATTATATTCTTAACTTTTGAGAATGTCAATTACTGTTTGCTAATATTTTGAACTTTTTTATATACTATTCTTATATTTTGGATAGAATAATTATTGGTGATTATACTATGAAAACTATTAATGAAATTATTCGTGATTTTAGAGAAGATCACGATTTATCTCAATTACAAGTTTCGCAATTTTTAAATATCCCGCGTTCTACTTATGGTCGTTATGAATCGCGGAAACAGCAAACTCCCCATTGACATTATTTTGCAATTATGCAAATTTTATAAAATAACTCCAAATGATATTTTAGGATTTTCTAGTGATTTGCCAGCCACCGAACTTTCTAAAATTTATAAGTTATATAATTATATCAATAAGGAAAATATTAATATAGATGAACTTATTAAATTTATTTCTTCATCTAAAAAAATATTTAATTAACTGTTTCCTACACATTAGACAGTATTTTTTTAGATTTGGTTCACATAAATTGTAAAAAATGTATTTTTTTATTACTTATTAAATAATAGTCATTTTGATTTGACATATAACAAAATATGTGCTATTATATTTTTAGCTAGCAAGCAAATCTAGTAATAGATATGAGCAAAAAAAGACTAGGAAGTCCGTAAAAACTTTTCCTAGTCTTTTTTATGCTATTCGCTTAGTATTTTTATTATGTAGTAAATAAGTATAAGCTTTAGCACGTCTAGCAAATCGTTCATAGAATATGAGCACCTCCTCCCTGCCACTTTGACAAGTAGGCTTTTTTAATATACTATAATATTAAATGTTTGTCAATAAGGTTTATGTTTTTTTAGTATTAATCTTTTACAAAATTATAAAGATAATTTTTCAAATTTTATTGTTTTATTTCTTTTTAAATGTTATAATTAATATCCTAATAAGGGGAGAATTATTATGAGGTTAGAATATAAGGATAAGTCTATTTTATTTTCACATACTGAAATACCAGATATATTTTTTACAGAGTATTTGTCTTGTGCAAATGGCGATTATGTAAAAATCTATCTATGTTTAATTTTTTTATCTAAGTATGACAAAGATATTAAAATTAATGATTTATCTAAAAGGCTTAATATTCCTTTTAATGTTATTCAAGCCGGTCTTACTTTTTGGGAAGAAAATGGTGTTATTACCAAGAAGCCTAATGGATACATTTTAAATAATCTTCAAGAAATTGAACTTCATAAATCTTACACTCCAAACCTAACTTTAACACCTGAAGCTATTCAGACTAATGCTAAGAATCAATATAGAGCTAAGGCTATTGAAAGTATTAATAATCTTTATTTTCAAGGCATTATGTCTCCTTCTTGGTATAGTGATATTGATTTATGGTTTAAAAAATACGAATTTGATGAGCAAGTTATGGTTGCCTTGTTTGATTATTGCTTTGGAAAATCTGCTTTGCATAAAAATTATGTTCAAACTGTTGCCGATGCTTGGTCTAAAAACAATATAAAAACATATAACGATTTAGAAAATTATTATCAAAAATATGATAATATGAATAAGATTAAAAAGTCCATTGCTAAAAAACTTGGTAGATATACTGCTTTTACAGAGTTCGAAGATAATTATATTGAAAAATGGATTTTAGATTATAATTATAATTTGGATATCATAAATATTGCTTTAAAGAAAACTACTTCTAAAGCTAATCCTAATTTTGATTATTTAGATAAATTACTTACTGATTGGCATGATAGAAATTTAAAAACTACTACGCAAGTAGAAGAGTTTTTAGCTGATTTTAAAAATCAAAATAAAAATATTAGGGATTTACAAAAGAAAACTAATTATAATAATTATACTCAAAGAACTTATGATGACTTGAATAATTTATATGCAAACAAAACATAAATCATATTTTTATAATGCAACTAAAATTACCCCTGTGTTATATATTTGTAAATGTATTGTTTTGTGGTACGGAGGTTTCTATGAGTAATGCCGTTTTAAATGAACTATTAAAGGATTATGAAAAGAAGCAATTAAGAGCTATGCGCGATTTAGATGAACGTAAAAAGGAATTATATATTAAATTTCCTCGTCTACAAGAAATTGAAGATGAACTTAATTCTTATGCTATACAAAGTGCTAAGTCTATCTTGTCATCTAATTCTTCTAATGTTTTGAATGATTTGAATGATAAAATAAATATGTTAAAAAAACAACGTTGTGATATTTTAAAAAAAGACAAGAAAAATTCTGATTATTTAACTCCTCATTATGAATGTCATAAATGTAATGATACTGGCTATGTGAAAGTTGATAATCAAACTATTATGTGTAGTTGTTTAAAACAAAAATTATTTAATATACAGTATAATAAATGTAATATTGGAAATTTGGAAAAAGAAAATTTTAAAAAGTTTAATATTAATTTATATTCCGATGAAATAAATGAGAAAAAATATAATGCGGATATTTCTCCTAGAGAAAATATTAAAAATATTTGTAAAGAAATTAAAAAGTTCATTAAAAATTTTGATGATCCTGATGAGAAGAATTTACTGTTTTCTGGTGGAACTGGACTAGGTAAAACTTTCTTATCTAATTGTATTGTTGGAGAACTATTAGCTCAAGGGAAGACTGTTCTATATCAAACAGCTCCTGTTATGCTTGATACTTTAATTAGTGAATTGTTTAATAATTCTGGTGATAATTCTTTTTCTCAAAACTTATTAACCGTTGATTTATTAGTTATTGATGATTTAGGTACTGAAACTATGAATAGCATGAAATTTACTGAACTATATGAGGTTATTAATACAAGACTTTTGAACCAGAATGGTAAGGTTACTAAAACCATTATTTCAACTAATTTAGATTTACAAGGTTTATTTAATACTTATGATGAAAGAATTGTTTCACGTTTTGTAGGTCATTATAATATTTATAGATTTTTTGGAGATGATATAAGGTTTAAAAAGTAATTTACTAATATAAATTTCGCCAAATAGCGCTTGTATTTGGCTATTTTAAAGTTATTATTAAGTATTTTATACAAAAATTCCAGTGATTTCTCACTGGAATTTTTGTAATTTATTATATTAATAATTTTCTGCTTTTATTTCAAAATAAGCTTTTGGATGGCTACATACTGGGCAAACTTCTGGTGCTGATTTTCCTATTACAATGTGTCCACAGTTTCTGCATTTCCAAATTCTATCTCCATCTTTTGAAAATACTAAACCATTTTCTACATTTTCTAATAGTTTTTTATATCTTTCTTCATGTTCTTTTTCTATTTTAGCAACTGCATCAAATAAGAAAGCGATTTTATCAAATCCTTCTTCTTTTGCTTCTTTTGCCATTCTTTCATACATATCTGTCCATTCAAAGTTTTCTCCATCTGCTGCTGCTTTTAAGTTTTCTTCTGTTGATGGTACCTCTCCACCATGTAATAGTTTGAACCATAATTTTGCATGTTCTTTTTCGTTATCTGCGGTTTCTTGGAATATTGCAGCTATTTGCTCATATCCTTCTTTTTTAGCTTTTGATGCAAAGTATGTGTATTTGTTTCTTGCTTGTGATTCTCCTGCAAAAGCCTCCATTAAATTTTTTTCTGTTTTTGAACCTTTTAGTTCCATAAGTTTACCTCCTTACAATTTTACTTTCCTAAGCATTTCTTACATATTCCCTGGACTATTATATAATTTGAAAATTCTTCTATATCAGTTTTTTCTGTTATGGCTTTTTTTAGTTTTTTGGGACTAAAATCATATTCAAAGTCATATACAGTATTACATTTTACACATATGGCATGATTGTGTGGCGTTTTTAAATAATCATACCTATCTGGTCCATTTTGCATAGAAATTTTTTCAATTATACCTTTTTCGCTCAAAAAATTTAGATTTCTATATACTGTTCCCTTACTTGCAGTTGAGCCCCTCTTTTTTATTTCATTGTATACTTCCTCTGCTGTTGGATGAGAGTAAGACTCTATTAGAAAATCTAGAATTTCTTGCCTTTGCTTAGAATTTTTTTCCATGAATATTACCTTTCTAAATAGGAATTATTCCTATTTTTATTGTTCATAATATATCATATATAAATTTTAGTGTCAATAGTTTTTTTAAATTTAAATAATAAAAATTCTTTAGAATTTTTCTAAAGAATTTTTATTTATTTTTACTTATATTCCTTTTATTTGAACTTTTACTTTTTCATCATTTATATCTAATTCTTTTTCTATGTCTGGACTTGATATTGATGATCTCTCAAAGTTTTCTGTTAATGTATCTGCTGTAATTTTATCTATATATTTTTCTAATACTTTTTGCATTAGTTTTCCTTCTGTTTGTAGACTTAAAGTTATTCTTTGCTCTACTTTTAAACCTGCATCTTTTCTTAATACTTGTAAAGTTCTTACTAAATCTCTATACATTCCTTCTACTATTAAATCTTCTGTTAATATTGTATCTAATGCAATTGTATATCCGCTATCTTTTATTACAACTATATGTGCTTTTGGTCTCATATTCTTTAAGAATATTTCTTTTTCAAATGTTCCAAAGCCTTCTACTTCGATTTCCGTAACGTTTTCATCATTATATTTTTCTACTAATTTTTGCATTTCTTCGCTATTTAAGTTTTCTATCTTTTCTTTGAAACTTTGAATCTTTTCTTTTAACAATCTTCCTGCTACTTTGAAGTTTACCATTAAATATTCATCATTTAGTATTGTTTCATCTTTTATTAGTTCAATTTTTTTAATGTTTAATTCTTCTTTTATTACATTCTCAAAGTCTTTTAAAGATTTTTCTACATCTTTTTCTGTTGATACATACATTGTGTTTAATGGCTGTCTTACTTTTAATTGTTTCTCGTTTCTAAGCATTAAACCTAAAGCAATTACTTTTCTTATTTCTTCTACTTCATTTAATATTTGTTCATCTTCGTATTCTGCTACTGGTGTTGGATATTCACTTAAATGTACTGATTTTATTTCATTTGGTTCAAAACTCCTTACCATATTTTGCCAAATTTCTTCTGTCATAAATGGTATTACTGGTGCTATACATTGTGTCATTTTCTTTATTGCTGTATATAACAAGTAATATACTTGTAATTTATCACTGTCCTCTCCAATTTTCCAGAATCTTTTTCTATTTACTCTTACATAGAAATTTGATATATCATCTACTAATATTTCAAATTCTTTTACTAGATTTTGAACTTGATAATTATCCATTTCATTTCTTGCTACTTTTAAGAATTTATTTAATCTTGCAAGTAACCATTTGTCTGATTTTTCTAGTTTATTCATATCTAGTTTATAGTCTTTTAAATTTGGCATATCTAGTATTGCATAGGTATTAAAGAATACATATATGTTCCAGAAATTTAATAATTTTCTTCTTGATTCATCTCCTAAGTTGAAGCCAAATCTAACATCATTATTTACTTGTGCACCTGCATATAAATATCTTATTGGATCTGCTCCTATTTCTTCTGCTGCTTCATCAAATTTAATCATATATCCTGATTTAGAAAATTTTCCACCATCTTCTTTTACAACTGCACTGTATGTTAATACTGATTCATATGGAGCCTTTTCTTCTAATACTACTGACATAAATAGTAATGAATAGAACCATAATCTTATTTGTTCTTTCATTTCTGTTACCCATTCTGCTGGGAAATATTGCTTCCAATATTCTTTGTCTGTAAAGTATTTTAATGTTGAGAATGGTACTATACCTGCATCTAACCAACAATCTCCAACTTCTTTTATCCTTTTTACATGTTTTCCACAATGTGGACATACTATTTCTATTTCATCTATCCATGGTCTATGTAGATCTGGTAATTCATCTACTTTTTTAGGATCTACAGCCATCTTTTTAAGTTCTTCTCTTGAGCCTACTACTGTAATTTCTCCACATTCTTCACATGGATATATTGGAAGTGGTAAACCATAAAATCTTTTTCTTGAAATTGCCCAATTTCCCATATTGTTTAACCAGTCTTCCATTCTCTTTCCTGCAAAGTCTGGTGTCCATTTTACCGTTCTTGCTGCTTCAATTAATTTGTCTCTTATTTTATCGCTGTTTATATGCCATTCACGAACTGCTTTGAATACTACCTCGCTCTTGCATCTCCAACATACTGGATAGCTATGTTCATGTTCTTCTACTTTATATAATTTATTTCTTTTTTCTAACTCTTTAAATACTAATTCTGCTACTTCTTTTGTATTATGACCTGTCATAAATCCAAATCCTTCTGTTATAACACCTTCATCATCAATTGGAATTACAACTTCTAACCCTTCTCTCTTTCCTAATTCATAGTCTTCTGCACCACAACCTGGAGCTATATGTACAACTCCTGTACCATCTTCTGCTGATACGTCTTCCCATGCAACTATTCTATGGTCTATGTCTTTTTGATTTTCAAATTCTGGGAAACATGTTTCATATTTTAGTCCTACTAGTTTCTCTCCTTTGAAACTATCTACTACCTCTATTTTGTCGTCTCCTATCATGCTTAACGCATTTCTTCCCATAATCAGATATTTATCATCTGATTTTACTTTAACTTTTACATAGTCTATTTCTGGATTTACTGCTAAGGCAACGTTTGATGATAGTGTCCATGGGGTTGTTGTCCATACTACTATTTTGCTATCTGTTCCTACTAATGGTAGTTTGAAATATACTGCTTTATGTACCATTTGTTTATATGAACCTGCCATTTCATGTTCTGATAATGATGTTCCACATCTTGGACACCATGGCATTGGTCTAAATGATTGTTCTATCATTCCTTTTTCATGGCACTTTTTTAAGAAATGCCAGATTGCTGTTATGTTTTCTTCTGTGTTCGTATAGTATGAATTATCCCAGTCCATCCATTGTCCTAATCTTTTTGATTGTTCTGTAATTGTTTTTGAGAAATGGTCAACTCTTGCTAAACATTTTTTTGTAAATTTGTCTAATCCATATTTCTCTATGTCTTTTTTGTCTTTGAAGCCTAATTCTTTTTCAACTTCAACTTCTATCCAAAGGCCTTGACCATCAAATCCATTTCTATAATGTGATGTGTATCCATTCATTCCTTTATAACGTATGTATATATCTTTTAATGTTCTTCCCCAAGCATGGTGGATTCCCATTGGATTGTTTGCTGTTATTGGTCCATCTAAAAATCTAAATTTTTTCCCATTCTTGTTTTTTTCTAATAATTCTTGGAAGCATTTTTCGTCTTCCCAAAATTTCATGATGTTGTGTTCCATGTTGATAAAATTAAAATTTGGTTCTACTTTTTTCATACGGCTGACCATCCCTTTCCTATTTTCCGTAATACTTTCTTTATTTTTTTCTTTTCAATAATACTAATTATCTTATCATATTCTTTACATAATAGCAATATTTTTTTAGGAAAATTTTTAAGAAAATGATTAAAAAATAACCAACTTGAAATTCAATTGGTTATTTTGAATGATTTTATTTAAAAGTAATAATACCTTCATTTTTATGAAGGTATTTTTTTTAATATAAATAATATTGTGGATTTAATCTTGCTCCATTTACTCTTATTTCTAAATGCAAATGGTTTCCTGATGAATTTCCTGTTGTTCCAACTGCTCCAATTACCTCTCCTTGTTCAACATATTGACCTACACTTACATATAATGCACTACAATGTCCATATAGTGTTTGCACTCCGTTTGCATGTGATATTATAATATGATTTCCATATCCAACATTTGACCATCCTGATGCTACTACTGTTCCTGCTGCTGCCGCATGTATTGGTGTTCCTGCTGGTGCAGCTATATCTAATCCACCATGATTGCCACTACTTCTTTGACCAAATCTTGATGTTATTGTGTATCCTGAAGCTATAGGTTTTATTAAGTCAATTCCTAAATCTACTTTTGCACTTGCTATAGTGTATGAATATGAGTTGTAATACACTGGAGTAGGTTTCTTCTCATATAATGCATTTACAACTTCATCTTGTGCTGCAAATGTTTGCTGTTCTGTATTATAGATTTCTGTATACGCTATATCTTTTATATTATTACTATCTTTTTCTTTTAATTTATCAATTATTGCTTCTGCATCTTCTTTTGTAGATACATAGTATTTTGTTTCATCTTTTAATAATATAGCATAATAGTTATAATATGTAGTTCCTATTCCTTTTATTTTGGCAAGTATTTCATCGCTATTATCTATATTTTGTCTTTTTACAAAACATAATGAATATTCAGGTAATGTTTCTATATCAATAAATGCTATGTTTTCCGTTTCTATTCCCTTCATATAATCATTTACTTCTTTTTGTATTTTATTCTTATCATCTGTATATCCTATAAATTCTCCATTTAACGTTACAGAATATGTAGGCTTATAAAAAAAGGATATTATTCCTATAATTATTATTGTTGGTATTACTATCATTAATACTACTTTTAAAGAACTTCTAATATGTACAAATATGTTTTTAATACTTTTTAAAATTTTAAACACCTCGCATTTTTTACCTATATAATTTTACCTTTTTTTAGTTTGATTGGCAAATTTTAAAAATCTTATTTTCTATAATATATGTCTCATATTTATGGTTTGTTCTCGTTTATGCTCATTATTATTCGTTTTTTCTCTTTATTTCGTTTTATATGCAACTTTTTTAATTGCATCATACTAACATTTTGTTTAAAACCTGTTGTTTTATATAACTTACTGTGTTTAAATATATAAGAATTCCGCTAACCTTATTAAATCAATAATTGTATGTATCTACTTAGGATTTTTTGAAAACAAGAGACTTAGATTTTTTTAATCTAAGTCTCTCGTAAGCTTATTTCTATTTAGATACTTCGTTTTTTACTTTATCTACTTCATTTTGTGGAGCTTGTCCTGCTGGTGTATAATATCCTTTTAATTGTGCAACTTTAAACAATTCATATTGAAATGTCTCATCATTATTTCTTATTTGTTGTATTGTTTGTCTTAATTGCATATTTTCTGCTTCTGATATTACTCCTTGATAAGTTGTAAGTCCAGCTTTTGTGCTTTCTAATATATCATTAACCATGTATTTTTCTTCCATAATCTATCCTCCATTCTAATTTAGTTTAAAAATGTTAATAATTTCTGTTTAGTGTTTAATGAGTCTTGTGCTGCTTTTGTAAACATTTGCTTTATTTGTGGGTCAACACATTGTGATGCATATGTGCTTAATTTTTGATATGTTGTGTCTTGTGATCCAATTAAGTGTCTTAAATTTTGTAATTCTACTTGACTTAAATTTGCCATTTTTCCTCATCCTTCCTCTATTTTTATTTTATATATATATTATGGACAAAAAAACTATTTTTATGCACAATAAAAGTTCCTTTATTTTTTTAATATATAAACAACTTATAAATTAAAATTTATTTTACAATTAATTAAATTACTAAAAAATTATAAAAATTGTATTTACCTTAGTGATATGCTATAATAATATGCATACCATCAATTTATTATGGAGGTTCTTATGAAAAAAGTTGTTCGGATTTTGATTGTCCCACTAGTGCTTTTTCTTATTTTAATTCTTATCATCATCCAATCACAACAGTTCGAGCAAGAATTTGATAAAATTTTTGGGACATAACTCCAAGCCGCTAGCAATTATTAAGTAATAATTGCTAGCGGCTTCTCTTTATTGTTAAACAACATTTTCTTCTAAATATCCATACCATCTTCACCCAAAATAATAGGTTATAGTGTCTATTCTCTAATTTCTAAATTAGCATATTTTGCCATAAGTCTTTTATGTCCAACTTTTTCAAAAGATATATCTAATTTTAAGTCGTCCCCTTCTTCTGCTATTCCGTGTTATTATTCCTTCTCCAAATTTTTTATGATATATAGATTGACCTTCTTTGTATTGTGATAAATCTACATCTACCGTTTTTGCAGCAGCTATATTATTTAAAAAACTTTCTGCTGTTCTAAATCCAAATTTTGTTTTTTGTTCTCTCATGTTATTGTCTGAAATTACATATGAAGTTACTTTGTTATTGAATCTATTTCCATATGTCCATTCTTGTTCTTCTTTTACTTTTGCTGGTTTTACTATTTCCTCTGCTCCATCTAGTAATTCTTTTGGAATTTCTTCTATAAATCTTGATATTTTATTACAACTTGTTGAGCCAAATATTGTTCTTTGTTTTGCACATGTTAGATATAGTTTTTCTTTTGCTCTTGTTATTCCTACGTAACACAAACGTCTTTCTTCTTCTAGTTCCCTTTGCTCTCCTATTGACCTATAACTTGGGAATAATCCTTCTTCCATACCTACTAAAAATACTACTGGAAATTCAAGACCTTTTGCACTATGTAATGTCATTAATGTTACTGAATCTTCGTTTTCTTCCATTCCATCTATGTCACTTGATAATGTTATGCTTTCTAAGAATTCTGCTAAATTATTGTCTGCACTTTCTTCTTCAAATTCCATTGCAACTGTTAAAAATTCGTCTAAGTTTTCTATTCTACTTTCTGCTTGTGCAGTATTTTCTAATTCTAATGCCTTTGTATAACCTGTTTTACTTAAGGTTTCTTTTAAAAGTTCTGATACTGGCATTGTATCTTTTTTACTTATTAATTCTTCCATTGTTACAATAAATTCTCTTGAGTTTGCATAAACTTTATTTAGTCCATACTCTTCTGCATGTTTTATTATTTCATACATTGATTTTCCATTTGCAACTGCCATGGTTTCAATTTTCTCCATGCTAGTTTGTCCTATACCTCTTTTAGGTTCATTAATTATTCTTTGTAGGCTTAAATTGTCTGCTGGATTATGTATTAATCTTAAATATGCTATTGCATCTTTTATTTCTTTTCTTTCATAGAATTTTAGCCCACCTATCATTTTGTATGGTATATCTTCTCTTCTTAATATATCCTCGATACTACGTGATTGTGCATTCATTCTATATAATACTGTAAAGTCTGAATATTTATAATATTCTTCTCTTCTTAATCTGTTTATTTGTTCTACAATAAAACTTCCTTCTTCATATTCATTATCTAATCTTGCAACTGTTGGAAGTTCCCCTCCTTCTTTTGCAGTCCATAAGTTTTTTTCATATTTTTTTTCGTTATGCTTTATTACTGCATTTGCTGCATCTAATATTGCTTTACTTGATCTATAGTTTTGCTCTAATTTTATAATTTTTGTTCCTGGAAAATCTTTTTCAAAGTTTAATATGTTTGTTATATCTGCTCCTCTAAATGAGTAGATTCCTTGGTCGTTATCTCCTACTACTGTGATGTTTCCATATCTTCCAGAAAGCAAGGTAATTAATGTAAATTGTGCTTTGTTTGTGTCTTGATATTCGTCTACTAATACATATTGAAATTTTTCTGAATAATATTCTAATACATCTGGGTTTTCTGAAAGTATTTGGATAGTTGAATTTATTATATCATCAAAGTCTAATGCGTTATTTTCTTTTAATTTTCTTTGATATATATCATATACTTCTGCTATTTTTTGTTTTCTTATTTCTCCATTTGTTCTTAGGTTATATTGCATTGGTGTAAGCATTTCATTTTTACTATTGCTTATTTCTGCTAAAACGCTTCTTTCCGTAAATATTTTATCATCTAAATTTAGCTGTTTTATACATTGTTTTACTAATGTTTTTTGGTCTGATGAGTCAAATATTACAAAATCTGAATTAAAGCCTATTCTATCAATATATTTTCTAAGTATTTTTACACAAATTGAGTGGAATGTTCCTACCCACATGTTATTTGCATTTTCTCCAACTAAGTTTGTTATTCTCTCTTTCATTTCGTTTGCTGCTTTATTTGTAAATGTTATTGCAAGTATATTCCATGGTTTTATGTTTTTTTCTTCTATTAAATATGCTATTTTATGTGTTAATACCTTTGTTTTTCCACTTCCTGCTCCTGCAATTACTAAGCATGGTCCTTCTGTTTGCAATACTGCTTGTTTTTGTTCGTTATTTAATCCTTCTAATAAATCCATTAATTTTTCATCCTTGCTTAAATATATTTAGGTTGTTGAGCGGTAACCTATAATCCAATTTTTTTATTATATTAAACATTTTCATTATTTTTTTTTGGTCTTATATTTTTTCCATTATTTTATCAATGCATTCATCAATTTCTTTTGCACATTCTTCGTATATTTCATAGCTACATCCCCATGGATCATTTATATCTAAATCATTCTTTGGATACCCTGCATATTCTTTCATTGTGAATACTTTCCCTGCTAAATTTGGATAACTATTTAATACATTTTTCTTATGTGATGTTGTTGCACATAGTATAACATCCATTTGTTCTATTGGAGAATCTTCAATATATGTTGCTCTATGCTTTGTTAAATCTACATTATATATTGTTTTTAATACTTGAATTGCCTCATAAGTAGATTTTTCTCCGTTTCTTGCAAATACTCCACAAGAGTATACATCGATGTTTTTATTTTGTTTTTTTGCTTTTTCTTCTAACATTACATGCGCCATTGCACTTCTGCATATATTTCCTGTACATATAAACATTATTTTCATATTATATTTATTCCTTTCTTGCACTAGTCAATTGTTTTACATTGAATAGATATGAAAACTTTGATTTTTTTATCTATTCATATATTTTTATACTATGCCTAATATATATTCTGGTTCTTTTATTGCATTTGCTGTTATTTGATATGCTTGCTTTATATCTTCTACTGCTTGTTTACCTTTTTCTTCACCATTTGCGTGAATATAGGCTAATATTTCACCTTTTTCAACTTTATCTGAAATTTTCTTTTCTAACCATATTCCTACTGTATAATCTATACTGTCCTCTTTTTTTATTCTTCCTGCTCCCAAATCTACTGATGTTACTCCAACTTTTTCAGCATCTAATTTTTCTACATAACCTGCTTTTTCAGAAATGACAGGTAATATATATTTTGCCTTTGGGAATTTATCTGGATTTTTTATATATTCAATATCTCCATTTTGATTTCCTACTAATTCTATAAATTTTTCGTATGCTTTCCCGTTCTCTATATTTTCTAATATTTTTCTTTTATTTTCTTCTATATTTTCTCCATTACCTGATAATTTTATTATATAACTTCCTATTTCTAAAACTATTGTTTTTATATCTTGTGGCATATTTCCTTTTAAACATTCTATTGTTTCTATTATTTCTAGTGTGTTTCCAACAGCTTTTCCTACTGGTTCATCCATGTTTGTAAGCACACATATTGTCTCTCTATTAGCTAAATTTCCTATATTTTTCATCATTTCTGATATTTCCATTGCGTCTTCCTTTGTTTTCATAAATGCACCATTTCCAACTGTAACATCTAATACTATTTTTTCTGCTCCTGCTGCAATTTTCTTACTCATTATGCTTGATGCTATTAAAGGCTTACTTTCTACACATGCAATGCTATCTCTTAATGCATATAATTTTTTATCTGCTGGTGCTAAGTTAGCTGTTTGTGTAATTAAACTTATTCCAATTTTTTTTACGTTTTGAATAAACTTATCCATTTCAATTACAGTATTATATCCTGGTATTGATTCTAATTTATCTGCTGTTCCTCCTGTAAATCCTAATCCTCTTCCTGACATTTTGGCGACTGGAATACCTAGGGAAGCAATTATTGGCATTAATACTATTGTTATTTTATCTCCTACTCCTCCTGTACTATGCTTATCAACTACAGTTTTCCCTATGCTTGATAAATCTAATATTTCGCCTGAATGTGCCATTTGTAATGTTAGCTCTGTTGTTTCTTCATCTGTCATACCATTTAAATATATTGCCATTACTAACGCAGCTGCTTGATAATCTGTTATATTTCCTTTTACATATTCTTCTACAAAATATTTTATTTCTTCTTTGTTTAAGGATTCCTTATCTCTCTTTTTGGCTATTATTTGCTGTATATTCAATATTTTTCACCTCTATATGTTTTTTATGAAACTTTTTCTATGTAATGGACATGGTCCATATTCTCTTATTGCTTGCATATGTTTTGCTGTACCATAGCCTTTATGTGCATTAAATCCATATTGTGGATATATTTCATCATATTCTCTCATGATTCTATCCCTTGTAACTTTTGCTATGATTGAAGCTGCTGAAATACTATAAATTTTTGCATCTCCTTTTATTATTGATGTGTATGGTATTTTGCATGTATCTATATGTTCTAATGCATCTACTAATATTCTCTCTGGCTTTACCTTCAGATTTGATATTGCCATTGTTAATGCCTTCTTTGTTGCATTTAAAATATTTATCTCGTCTATTTCTTTTTGATCAATTATTCCTACTGCCCAGTCTACTGCTTCATTCGTTATTTGTTCATAAAGTAATTCTCTCTTTTTTTCTGATATCTTTTTAGAGTCATTTACTCCTTCTATAAATGACTCTGGTTTCATTATAGCTACTCCTACAACTACTGGTCCTGCAAGTGGGCCTCTTCCTGCTTCATCAATTCCTGCTATGTATTTTAAACCACTTTTATATAGCCCTGTTTCATATGCTTTTAGTTCTGTTAATCTCGCTACTTCTTTTTCTTTCATATTTTTCTTCTTTCTTTATTCTATTTCTGATAGTTTGTATTTTCCATCTACTCCTAATGAATAGAATATTTCACCTGAATTATAATCTACTACAAAAAATTTTGTTTCATTTATTTCTACATCATTTACGCCATGTTTTTGTAGTTCTTCTTTATTTAATATGTATAAGTTTGCATTTTCCTGTGTTTGCATACTTTCTTTTAATTTTTCTGAAATATTATATCCTGTTGTATTGTCTTCTAAATTTAAATTTACTCCCTCTAAAGGATTATTTTCTTCATCTACTATGTGTTTATTTTGTATGTTTGTAATTACTGTTTGTATTGCAAGCATTGTTGCTTTTGTATCTTCTACTTCTTGTTTGCTTATATATTTTTTTGCATATTGCAGTCCCGCAAATATAATTATTCCTACGGCTACTATGATTATAACCAAGGCAATAATTGTGAGACCTGATTCTTTTTTCATTTTTACTCACATTCCTTTCAAAAATTCTTATTATATTATATATGTATAATCCATTTTTTTCAATACAGTTTTTTAAATATTTTCTATTCTAGTTAATTAAAAAGGAGAATTTTATTCTTTATAATATAATTTTAATTTTTAATATCATTAAAAAAATTGTTATCTATTTTCTGCTACTCAGCAGCATAAATTGCTTTATTTATTTTGTAAATTTATGTTAATTATGTTATAATTATTTTACATAGTTTTTTGCTATGAATTATTTATTGGAGGTTTTTTGTATGTCTACACCCTCACGGACTAAATTGCTTCTTGAGCTTGAACGATTAAAAAGGAAAAGCTCAGCAAAAAATCCACCATCACAGCAGCTGAGTCCTTCTCGGGAAGCACATCTTCGCCGGGTAGCGATGATGCACAACAGAAAAAGACGGTAATTTTTCTGTTATCGGAGGCAATTTTTTGCCTCCTTTTAATTTTTTTTTAAGTTTTCCCTTGTATTATTTAAAATGTAATATATAATATAATTTTAAAATAATAATTAGTGATTTAATTTTATATACTGTATTAAAGTAAAATTTTATTATCACAAATTATTAAATGAACAAATATGTGAGATTTTATTATAAATCTTATAAATATATTACACAAGAAAGGAATGAATTTGTTATGGAAAACAATGATGATTTTTTTCAAAAGTTTGACTATTCAAAAGAGCCTAAATCTCATAGTAACAGTGTTTTATCTACTATTTTAGTATCATTTATTTCAGCTATAATTGGAGCTGTTTGTGCAGTTCTAATTTATACTAATGTCACGGCAAATAACACAGGAAAAGAGGTAGCAGCAGTGGATTCTAGCTCAACATCTTCTAATAATAGCTCTCAATTTACTAATCCAAACTTAACACAAGTATCTTTATCAAAATATTCAGATACTGCAATTTATGCTGCTAATAAGGTGCTTCCTTCTATGGTTAGTATTTCCGTAGAATATCAAATATCATATTTTGGTAGAACGCAAACAGCTTCTGGCTCTGGCTCTGGTATTATTATAAGTGAAGATGGATATATACTTACAAATAATCATGTTATTAGTTCTGCTGATACATCTTCATTTTATCAAGTTTCAGATGCAACATCAATAAAAGTTTCTATTTATGGAGATGATACAGAATATACAGCTCAAGTTGTTGGTACTGATAGTGAAACAGATTTAGCTGTTTTAAAAATAGATAAAACTGGTCTTACTGCTGCAGAATTAGGAGATTCAAGCTCTGTTCAAGTTGGTGAATTTGTTTTAGCTATTGGTGATCCTTATGGCTTAGAATATTCTGTTACTGCTGGTATTGTAAGTGCTCTAAATAGAGAAATGAATGTTGACGATACTACTTACCACGTTATTCAAGCTGATTGCGCTATTAACTCTGGTAATAGCGGTGGTGCTCTTGTTAATAGCAAAGGTCAAGTTATTGGTATAACTACTTTAAAACTTGCTGGAACTGGTATTGAAGGAGTTAGTTTTGCAATTCCTATCAATAATACTACAGATATTTATAAAGAATTAATTGAACATGGAAAAATTGCAAGACCTTTTATTGGTATTGCGGGACTTGATTTAGATGAATCAACTGCAATTAGAAATGGTTTAACAAAAGGAATTTATGTTGATAGTGTTGTAGAAGATAGTAGTGCTGAAAAAGCTGGTATAAAAGCTGGAGATGTTATTGTTAAAGTTGATGGTCAAAGTGTTTATACTATGGATGAATTAAATGCAATAAAAGATACCAAAAATATTGGTGATGAAATTGAAATTACTCTTTATAGAAGAAATGAAGAAATTACAATAAAATTAACACTTGGTGAAAAATAATAGATTATTTCTTTAGTTCAAAATTTATAAATACACATACAAAAAAACCTTCCATAAATACTACGGAAGGTTTTTTAAGTTATATTTCATTTGTTATCATTTTCAGATCCTGCCAAAAATTTATTTTTTTTGTTTCATCTCTTAAAAGTGCTGCTGGATGAAATGTTGGAAGTATTCTTCTTCCATCTTTTTCAAACCATTTACCTCTACTTGCTGTTATACCATATTGCTCTCCTAGTATATTTTTTAGAGCTACACTACCTAGCAATATTATAATTTCTGGATTTACTAAATTTATTTGTGTTTCTATGTATTCTTTGCATGCATCTGCTTCATCTTTTTCTGGATTTCTATTCTGTGGAGGCCTGCATTTTACTATGTTAGCTATATATACTTCCTCTCTTTTTATTCCTACTCCCTCAAAAGCTTTGTTCATTAATTGTCCTGCTTTTCCTACAAATGGAATGCCTTGAGCATCCTCGTCTGCTCCTGGTCCTTCTCCTATAAACATTATTTTTGCTTTTTTATTTCCTGTTCCTATAACTACATTTTTTCTTCCATTCCATAACTTGCATTTTTTACAGTTATTACAAGCTTGTTCTAATTCATCCCAATTTTGGTACATATTTCCTCCAAATTTATTTCTTCTATTTTATTATTATTTTCAATTACATAGTCCGATTTTGCTTTATAATATTCTTCATTTTTTTGTATATTTAATCTTTCTATTGCTATTTGTTTTTCTATTTTATCTCTTTTACAAATTCTATCTATTTTTATATCTTGCCTTGCTATAACTGATATTGTAAATTCGCAAATTTTATCTAATCCACTTTCAAATAATAATGGTGCATCTATTATTATGTATTTTAATTTAATTTTATTTATTTTATTTTTTATCTCATTTACTACATAATAATATGTTAAATTATCTAATTGTTCTCTCTTTTCTTTATTATTATATATTATTTCGGCTAATTTTTTTCTATTAAGTTTATTTTCTATTAAAATTTTATTACCGAATAATTCTATTATTTTTTTCAAATATTCTGTTTCAGTATTTGTCATTTCCTTTACTACTTTATCTGCATCTATTATTTGTGCATTTATTTTTTTTGCTAATATTTTTGCAATTTCACTTTTTCCTGAACCAGAATTACCTGTAATTCCTATTATCATATTTTCTTCCTTTTTAAAATTTTTTTATTAATTATTATTTTTTATTAAATATATTTAATTTTATTTTCTTATAATATTTTTTATTAATTCTATTTTGTTATTTTTTATTGTCTATTTTTTATTATTTTTTAATTTAATTATTTAATATTTTTTATTATTTTTTTTCATTTATAAGTTTTGCAATTTGCTTTGGTACATATTCATCTATACTAACATTATTATTCCATAATTCCATTACTAAACTAGATGAAAGATATCCCAAATCACCTGCTCTAAAATAACAAGTATCTAATCCAAATATTTTTTCATTATTTTCCGCAATATTCTCTTCATATTGGTAATCTGTCCCATTCCTTAAACCTCTTATTAAAATATTTGCTCCCCACTTTTTTGCTTCTTCTGCTGTTAAGCCAGAATATAGAGTTACTTCCACATTATTTAGTTTTAATTCATTGATTGTTTCTTCTATTGCTATTTTCATTTTTTCTTTATCTAGTCTAATTTCTTTTTCACTATTATAAGCTAATCCTATAATTATTTTATCGAAACATTGGGCTGCTTTTTTTACAATTTGTAAATGTCCATTTGTAAATGGATCAAATGATCCTGCATAAAATCCTATTTTATCCATCATTATTCTCCTTTTATAGTTAAATAACATTTTATATATTATAATAAACAAAAATATTAAAATATAATATTATTTCATTTATATAATTTTATAAAAATATTAATTATATTTTATTAAATATTCCTTGTTTATAATATTTTAATTATTTTTTATTTCTTCTAATATCATTTCCTTTGATTTATTTTGTAAATATTCATATTCGTTTATACTTGGATTAAATCCACATATTGTTTTATATTCGCAATATTTACATGATGTTGTTTTATTTTTTTTATTATACATAGGCTTTATATCTATTTTACCACTTAATATTTCTTTTGCAATCTGTTTTATTATTTTTTTTGTTGTATTTTGCAATTTTTGAAACTCTTCCTTAGTAATAGTGCTAGAACGACTTTCACTTATATTACCATCTTTATTTAAATATACAGGTATAATACTTGAGCTTCCTTTTTCTATATTTTTATCCATCATTTTTATAACCTTAATATCTGCTAGAATCAACCCTTTCATCTTAAAACTCTTTCTTATTCTCTCTTCGATTTCTTCATCATTTAAATTTCTATTTTCAGATATTATTGGTTCTATTAAATTAAAATATAATATTCCTGCTGGCTCTCTATTTTCTTTTTCTGATATTGCATCAACATAAGTTAAAAGTTGTATTTGAGTTCCTGCAATTACTTGATTTAAGTCTATATTTTTTTCTGATGATTTATAATCTATAATTCTTATAAATTTTCCTTCTTCATTTTCTGCAATATCTATTCTATCCACTTTTCCTATAATCTCTATATTATCTATTGTTTTATTAAATTCTACCTCATGACCTGATGGCCTAAAATCGCTTATTTTCATTTGATATACAATATATTTAATTGATGTTTGTATTGTTTTTTTAAGTCTATTTGTTAATACTATAAATTTAGCAGAACTTGAAAATATATAATTTTTTTCTAATTTTAATTTTTCATCTATTATTTCATTTATTATTTTTTCTATTTCTTTGTCTTCTATCTCTCGTATGTTTTCTACTGTTTCAAAAAATGTATCTAAAACCTCATGCATAAAAGAACCTGTATCTAAAGCTTTTATTTTATATTCTTCTTCTTCTTTAATTTTTAATCCATATTTTAAATGAAATGAGAATGGACATTTCTTATATTGTTCTAATTTTGATATACTTGTTTTTAATGTTTTTCCATATAATTTTTTAATATTTTCTTCATTTATTTTTTCTGCTATATTTGTATATTCTAATCCTTTTAAACTATTTTTTAATTTATTTTTCCAAATATCATTTTTATTGTACCAATTAAATATATCTATCCATATATCATCTATTTTTTGATTATTTTTCATTTTTCTTATATTTTTTAATAATTCCTCAAATGTTGCATTTATATTGCCTATTTCAAATTTTTCCTCTATTATATTGCTTTCCTCTTGAATTTGTGGAAATATTTTTTTTATTTTTGATATTAATATTGATGGTCTAAGTGTTGCACCATCTTTATTTGCAGATACATATGATATATATAATTTCTCTTCCGCTGTTGTTAAAGCTTTATATATATTAAATTGGTCTTCGTATAAGTTTTCTAATGTTCCTTTTGCAAGTTCTAAATCTATTTCTTTTAATATTTCTCTATCTTTATCATTTATAAATCCTTCATTTTTATTTACACTTGGAAATACTCCATCATTTACTCCCATAATAAATACTACTTTTACTTTATGACTTCTGGTCCTGTCTATATCTCCTACTATTACTTGATCTATTACTTGCGGTATTTTTCCTAATTCCTTATTAGCTAGTCCAATTTTTAAAATTTCTTTATATTTATCAACTGACATTTTTTCATCTTTGAAAAATATCACTATTTCATCTAATACATCTACTAAAATATCGTTACTTGCTTTATATTCTTCTGCTTTTTCTATTTCTCCTATTTTTTCTAATTTTTTTATTTTTTCGTTTAATTTTTCTGCAATATTGTTTTTTAACAAATATTTATATATTTGTTCTGATATCTCTTGAGCCGTTTTCTCTTTATTAAAACTATTTTTTAATTCTACTAATGGTTCTACTATTTTTTTTCTTAAATTATTAAATTCATTCCAATCTTTCTTATACCATTTGCTTCTATCTATTCCGTATTTTTTACAATATTTTTCTAGTTCATATATTTCGTTTTCTTCAATATCTGTAAAACCTGATTTTATATAATTAAAAACATATTCACTCTTCCAATTATTTGCAAAAATTTCTAAAATTGATAGTACATATTTTATTAAAATATTTTCTGTGATTTCTGATTTTTCATCTATAAAAATTGGTATATTATATTTTCCAAATACTGCTTTAATTATATTATTTATTTCGTTTAAATTTTTTGTAATAATCGCTATATCTTTATATTGTATTTTTTCTTCTCTTACTAATTTTGTTATTTCTCCAGCAATGCGTTCTATTTCTGAATATGGTGTGCTTGCTAAAAATAATTTTATATTTTTATTTTTTTTATTATACTTTATAAATTTATTGTTATAAATATTTTCTTCTAAGTGATTTAATTCTTCATTTTTAAACCTATATTTTTTTTCTAAAAAAATTGGTTTTTCTATTTTTTTATCCACATTTTGTGCACAATCTGTTAATATCTTTATAAAATTTTTATTAAAATAAAATATATCAGTCTCTTGAGTTGTATTATTTTCTAAATTATCTGTGCATACTGTAACATTTACTTGTTCTGCTTTTTTTAATATTTCTGTTAATATTTTATATTCTTGAGTGGTAAAACCAGCAAATTCATCTATGTATACTATTGCATTATTAAACATTTTACTTTCTGGAATTTTTTCATATAATCTTGTTAATACATCTTCTTCATCTATATATTTATTTTTTATGTTTTCTTCATATAATTTATATATTTTATTTATGTCATTAAGTTTTGCCTTTAGTTTTATATCTTCTATTTTTTCTATTTTTTCGTCTATTTTTTGTGTTGTTATGCTGTGTTTTTTCATTTCTGTAATCTCTTTTAATACTAATTCTATGTTGTCTTGTGAATTAGTTAAGAAATTTAAGTTGTTTTTTTCTTGTTCTAATATAGAATGTATTAACATTGCTTTTCCTGATTTTGTAATTATGTTGCTATTTGCTCCTCCTACTTCTGTAAAAATACGATTTGCTATACGATTAAAACTTATTACTTCTGCGTTTAGGGAAGCGCTGTTTTCAAGTGTTTTTAGTAAATTTTTCTCTGCTGAATACGAATATTGTTCTGGAGTAATTATATATATTTTTTTATTTGCGTTTATATTTTTCTTTATTTCATTCATACAAAAGGTGCTTTTCCCTGTTCCTGCTCTTCCATAAATAAATCTTAATCCCATAATAATTTTCATTCCCTTCTTGTTTTATTACAAAAATTTGATTTTTTTAATAGCTCTAATCACAATAATTTTGAATTAATATGTATATGTATGTTTTATTAATACTCCTTTTTTTACAATAAATACTTCTCTTTTTCTTTTACATTTTAACAGAAAAAAGGAGAATATTCAACATATTCCCCTCTTAAAATTTATATAATACCTCTCGCAATTCTATTCTTCATCTTTTTCTGGTTCTATTTTTTCTATGCTTACTACTTTTCCTTCATTTGTTCTCATTAATGTTACTCCTTGAGTTGAACGACCTAAAACGCTTATTTCTGCAACATTTAATCTTATTATTGTGCCTGTATCTGTTATTAGCATTACATCATCTTCTTCATTTACTATTTTTACTCCTACTATTTCTCCTGTTTTTGGTGTTATTTTATATGTTATAACTCCTTTTCCACCTCTTACTTGTACCCTATATTCATCTAATTCCGTTCTTTTTCCAAAGCCATTTTCTGTTATTGCAAGTAAAGTTGATTTACTTCCTGCTAAGATTGATTCCATACCTATTACGCAATCGTCTGTATCAAGTCTTATTCCTATAACCCCTTGAGATACCCTTCCTACTGGTCTTACGTCTTTTTCATCAAATGTAATGCACATTCCTTTTTTAGTAACCAAAACAACGTTGTCTTCTCCATCTGTTAGTCTAACATCAATTAGCTCATCATCTTCTTTTAAGTTTATTGATTGTAATCCTGTTTTTCTTGCTGTATTATACTCTGCCAAGCTTGTTTTCTTAATTAAACCATTCTTTGTTGCAAATAATAAATATTTACCTTCTGCAAAGTTTTGTATTGGTATTATTGTAGATATTTTCTCTCCTGCATCTAATGTTAGCAAGTTTACAATTGCTGTTCCTTTTGCAGTTCTGCCAGATTCTGGAACTTCGTATCCTCTTAATCTGTATAATTTTCCTTTATTACTAAAGAATAATATTGTATCATGTGTTGAAGCTGTGAAGATTTGCTTTACAAAGTCGTCCTCTTTAGTAACCATTCCAGTAATTCCTTTTCCACCACGTCTCTGGCTCTTATATGTATCTATTGGCATTCTTTTTATATATCCAAAATGTGTAAGAGCTATTACACTTTGCTCTTCTTTTATTAAATCTTCTACCTCAAATTCGCCTTCTGCTGCTACTATTTTTGTTTTTCTTTCATCACCAAATTTTTCTTTTACATCTAATAATTCTTCTTTTATTATTTGATATACTAAAGTTTCACTTGATAATATTTCTTTTAAATGTGCTATTAATTTCATCAATTCGTTGTATTCTTCTTCAATTTTTTCTCTTTGCAATCCTGATAAAGTCTTTAATCTCATATCTAATATTGCTTGTGCTTGAATTTCAGAAAGTCCAAATCTTTCCATTAATCTTTCTTTTGCATCGTCATATGATGAACGTATAATGTTAATTACTTCATCTATATTGTCTAATGCAATTTTTAATCCTTCTAATATATGTGCTCTTGCCTCTGCCTTGTCTAAGTCAAATTTTGTTCTTCTTAATACTACTTTTCTTCTATGTTCTATATAATGGTCTAAACATTCTCTTAGAGTTAATATTTTTGGTTCTCCATTTACTAATGCAAGCATTATAACACCAAATGTATCCTGCATTTGTGTATTTTTATATAATAAATTAAGTACTACTCTTGCATTTGCATCTCTTTTTAATTCTATAACTATTCTTACTTTTTCTTCTCTATCTGATTCATCTCTAATTGCTGATATTCCTTCAATTCTTTTTTCTTTTACTAAATCAGCTATGTTTTCTATTAATTTTGCTTTGTTTACTTGATATGGTAATGATGATACAATTATTCTTTGTTTTCCTCCTGCCATTTCTTCAATTTCTGCCTCTGCTCTTAATGTTAATTTTCCACGTCCTGTTGTATATGCTTCTCTTATTCCTTCTCTTCCTAAAATAGTAGCTCCCGTAGGAAAATCTGGACCTTTTATTACAGACATTAAATCTTCGTTTGTTACATTATCTTCATCTATTATCTTGATTATTCCATCTACTAGTTCACCTAAATTATGTGGTGGTATATTTGTTGCCATTCCTACAGCTATACCTGATGAACCATTTGCTAGTAACGCAGGTATTTGTGCTGGTAAAACTGTTGGTTCTTGCAATCTATCATCAAAGTTTGGCATGAATTCTACTGTGTTTTTTTCTATGTCTGTTAACATATATAAAGCCAATTTAGACATTCTTGCTTCTGTATAACGATATGCTGCAGGTGGATCACCATCTATTGAACCAAAATTTCCATGTCCATCAACAAACATATATCTTAAAGAAAAATCTTGTGCCATTCTAACCAATGCATCATATACTGAAGAGTCTCCATGTGGATGATATCTTCCTAAAACGTCTCCTACTGTTGTAGCACATTTTCTATATGGCTTGTCTGGTGTAAATCCATCTTCATGCATTGTGTATAAAATTCTTCTATGTACTGGTTTTAAGCCATCTCTAACATCTGGTAATGCACGTGCAACAATAACACTCATTGCATAATCAATATATGCTGTTCTCATTTCATTTTCTATATCTCTTTGTATAATATTTTCTTCTGCCTTATCCATTCTATTTCCCCTTTTCCTTAAATTTTTACATTGTTATTATATATGAATAAACAAATTTTTTCAAGAGATTTTTTGTTTTTTCTTGCCTTGAACTGTATTATTTCATTTTAAGAAGTTTGACTTAATAAAGCAATATTATAATGAAAAAATAAAAATAATTTTTTTTATTTTTTTCATAGAGGAAAGCAGTAATAAGGGGCCTTTTTTTCATTCTTCTGTGATACAAGTTATTTATCATCCACCCATATTCTTTTACTAGTGTTGATGTGTATAATTTTTATCCAACCAACATTTCTGCTAATTCTTTTTCTTCACTACTTAAATTAAAATCTTTTCCTTTATTTTTTATTAATTCATGTAAATTTTCTACGGTTCTTGCCTTTTTTAAAGTTTCTTCTAAAGGAATAACAGTTTTAAAATATTCTTGTATTTTACTATATTGGTATTCCATATTATTAAAATCTTTTTCTTCATAATATTTATACCATTTATCTATGTATCCATCCATTTTTTCAACAGCTTCTGCCTGATTTCCTAATGTTTCTTCTATATTATTTGCTATTGTATTCATAATAGTATCTTTACCTTTTTCTATCATACTTGATACATCTCTTGTTATATAACCTTTGCTTTTTGCCCAATCAATACCCGTACTTAATAGATCAGAAATTGTATCTATTAAGCCTCCGTTTTTTTATTGCATCTTTTATTTGAGATATATTTTCGAAATTTCCTGTTACTATTCCAGTCAAACTTTTTCCTAAATTTGTTGCTTCCTTTATAGCTGTATCTATGGCTGCTGAAAATCCCTCTGTTAACAGACTATCCTTTACTGCAATAAATTCATCTTCTATAACATTTGGTAATATTGCTTTTAATCCAATATTTATTCCTTTATTTATAGCTTGTCCTACTTTAGTTTCTATAAACTTATCTTGTTCTTTTTCCAAATTTTCATTTGAAATTGAACTCGCAATTCTCAAATTTTTTTCATCAGTTAATTGTTGAAAATTTACTAAAATATCTTCATTCATATTTTACCTCCTATAATATTATTTTAATAATAACAGCTGTTTTATTTTTAACATTTTAAATGTATAATATATTACTTAAAAAATTTTTTAATTATATTTTTATATGTATAATTTTTTTATAATTTAAATATAATTAATAATTATTTTTATATATTTTATTTTTATTACATATTTTAAATTATTATTTTATAATTTAATTTTACTTTTAAAAATTTATTTTTTTATTTATATGTCATTATTCATTTTTTAATAAATCTTTTTTTATTATTTATTTTATTATTTTATTTAATTTATTTTTCTTAGTTTATCTTTTTCTTATATTAAATTTATTTTTAATATAATATTTATTCTGTAATATAATTTGTTTTTTATTTTATACTAATAAAATATTACATTTTTGTTACATTTCTTTTTTATTATGTTACACTTAAATTTACTTTTAATTTTTTATATTATGAGTTATGTTTTTGTCTTTTTTGTAAAATTATTTCATAAATTTTTATATTTCCGTTTGTATATTTTTGTCTTTCACTTTTTATTCTTTATCCAATAATTTTTATCTGAATTTTTAATTTGTTCTCTTTTTTACCAATTTCTTTTTTGTTGTCTTTTTGATTTTTTGGTAACTTTAACCTTTTTTGGTTGTTTTAACTTTTTTCTTTAATCCGTAGCTATTTTCCCTCAAGATTTTACATTTTTCTTTCATTGTTCCCTTATTTTTTCTTTTTTGTTTCTTTTATTCTTTTAATTTCTTTTCTATATGTTTTTATCGTTTCTTCCATTTTATTTTCTCTTCTTTTTGATATCCTTTTTCTTTCAATTTGTTTTTCTTTTTAGTCAATCCTTCTTTTCTTGTT
>CANQXC010000103.1 GCA_947627785.1 uncultured Clostridia bacterium
TACGAAGTATCAGATGTACCATGTGAAAAATGTGGACGTATGATGGTTATAAAATATGGAAAATATGGAAAATTTTTAGCATGTCCAGGATACCCAGAGTGCAAGAATGCAAAACCACTAATAGAAACAATTAGTGAACCATGTCCAAAATGTGGTGGAAAAATACAAATTAGAAAGACTAAAAAAAGAAGAAACTACTATATTTGTGAAAACAATCCGGAAAAATGTGATTATATATCTTGGAACAAACCAGGTCAAGAAGAAAAAAAGACTAACAAACCAAGAAGAACTAGTAGAAAAAAGAAAAAATAATAAAATACTGTGTCAATAATAAATTAAGATTATTGACACAGTATTTTACATAAAATTGAGCAAACAATGTTGTAATATCTCTAATCAATCTACAATAATTTTTTTTCGTTTATTAAAGTTCCCAAGCATTATTATTAACAATCTTTTTATAATTATTTTTATCAACATTTAAAATAGAAAAACATTGTCTAATATTTTCAATAGATTTTTCAGAAATAATTCCTTTTCTAATAATAGGACTAGAATTTTTATTCAAGTCAACTACAAAACAATTAAAACAATAAGAATTATTAATTAATTCAGAATTTATAATAACTTGAGAAAGACTTATTGAAGAATTTATATTAATTCTATCATTAAAATAAATATTTATTAAAGGCTTAGAATAATTAAGAATACCCTCTAAAAAACAGTCAAATTTACTATTATACAATCTAGTTTTATATTTATAGTTATCTATAAAAACATCAATTTCAGATGAAACAATTTTTTTCCCTTTGCAATAATATAGATATAATTTATTATTAAAAGGAAATGAATCAAAATGCTCATTAATAGGAAATAAATGTGATAAGCTAATATTTAGAACATTACATAATTTTAATAAAGTAATGGAATCAGGAATTATTTCGTTTCTTTCATATTTAGATATAGTTGCTTTTGTTTTATGCAAATATGAACCAACTTCAGCAAGAGATAACATATTAATTTTTCTATATCTTTTTATATTTTCACCAATATTTATGTTATTAATATCGTACATATGTTAATCCTTTCTTAGATGAAACTGTACTATAAAGTACGCCACACTTGAGAGTACAAAGTTATATATTTATTTTAACAAGAAAATAATTTACTATTTTACAATAAAATATATATAATTATATAACAAAAAAAAGGAAAAGTAAACTAATACGATACAAATAACCATAAATAATTAGTAAAAATTTACTATGTAAAACGTAAAAATACTAATTTATATATATTTACAAAAGAAAAAAAGATAAATATTGAATAAATATGAGTAAACGACAAATTTTGACAAAATCCTCAAATGAAAAATGGTAAAATAATATTGTCAAATTAGAGAAAAAATAATTAGTATACATAAGATATAGAATTAAAAATTATATAATATTTATGAATAGATAAGTAGCATACTATTTTAACTATTATGAGTATACAAAAAAATGCTCATAGTGAGAATAGGTTTATAGGTAAATCCAAAATAAAAACCTAAATATTAATATACAAGGAAGATAAATTTTATGGTAAATTTTAAAAGTGAAATAGCAAAGGCAATTTCTAAGATTACAAATATAGATGAAAAAGAGCTTGAAACATATATAGAAATACCACCTAATAGTGATTTAGGGGATTATGCATTTCCATGCTTTAAACTTGCAAAAACTTTAAAAAAGGCACCTCCTGTTATAGCCCAAGAAATAAAAGAACAAATATGCTTAGGCAAAGATATATTAGAAAAAATAGAAATAGTTGGTGGTTATTTAAATATATATATAAATAAAGAGGAACTAACCAAGAATGTATTTTGGGAGATAGAAAAAAAGAAAGAGTTATATGGCTCAAGTAATATTGGAAATGGAAAAAATGTTGTAATAGATTATTCAGCACCTAACATAGCAAAGCCATTCCACATAGGACATTTACGCTCAACTGTAATAGGTGGATCATTATACAAAATATATAATTTTTTAGGATATAATAGTGTAGGAATAAATTATTTAGGAGACTGGGGACTTCAATTTGGTAAAGTAATGGCAGGATACGATATGTGGAAAGATGAATATGATTTTACTAAAGATGAAATTCAAGCTATTTTAAAAATATATATTAGATTTAATCAAGAAGAGAAAGAAAAGCCAGAGTTAACAGAGAAAGCAAGAGAGTATTTCAAAAGATTAGAAGATGGAAATGAAAAAGAAATTAAAACTTGGAAATGGATTAGAAACTTAAGTTTAGCTAATTATCAAAAAACATATGATTTATTAAACTCAAAATTTGATTCATATAATGGAGAATCATATTATAATGATAAAATGGATGCAGTTGTAGAAGAACTAAGAGAAAAGAACTTATTAAAACCATCAGAAGGTGCTGAGGTAGTAGATTTAAGTGAATATGATATGCCACCATGCATTATAATAACATCAGCAGGAACAACAATCTATGCAACAAGAGACTTAGCTTCACTAAAAGATAGAATAAATAAATATAATTTTGAAAAAGCTATATATGTAGTAGGAAATGAGCAAAGATTACATTTTAAGCAAGTTTTCAAAGTATTGGAATTAATGGGATACCCAGAATATGCTGCAAAATGTGAACATGTACCATTTGGATTAGTAGTAGATAAAGACGGTGAAAAAATAGGTTCAAGAAAAGGAAATTCAGTATTCTTAGAAGACATATTAAAAGAAGCAATGCAAAAAGTAGAAAAAATAATAGAAGAGAAAAATCCAAATCTTGAAGATAAAAAAGAAGTAGCAAGAAAAGTAGGGGTAGGTGCAATAATATTTAATGACCTATCAAATAGCAGAATAAAAGATGAAATATTTGATTGGGATATGTTATTAAATTTCCAAGGAGAAACTGGACCATACATTCAATATATATATGTAAGAACAAAAAGTTTATTAGAAAAAGCAGGGTACACACCAGAAATAGAAAAGGTTGATTTTAGTAAATTAAAAGAAACAGAAGCAATTCAAACAATTAAATTATTGTATAGGTTTAATGAGATAGTAGAAAATGCTGCTTTAAAAAATGAACCTTCAATAGTTGCAAGATATTTAATAGATGTAGCACAAAGTTTTAGTAGTTTCTATAACGAACATAAAATAATAACAGAGGATAAGGCAGTTCAAGATGCAAGACTTGCTTTAACTTATTGTGTAGGAACAGTTCTTAAAACTGGTGTAACATTACTTGGCATGGAAATGCCTAACAAAATGTAATTCTTAGTTTGTTATAAAAGATATTATGATACAATAAATATATATAATTCTTTTCGAGTTTGGAGGACTTTTTAGTATAAACTGCGAATTGTAACAATAAATTATAACTGTTCACTAATTTACAATAAAAATTTTTTAGATTGTTTGTCTAACTCCTGTTCGCAGAAATTTTAGGTATCTTTTTTGGCACCCTTTCAAAGTAAATTTGAACTATTTCCAAAAAATCTACTTAAAATTTCTAGCTCCATACGTTAGAACCATTTCGCTTGCAAAATTTTTATTGTAAATCAGTAAACTAGTATAATAAATAAAAAAATAGGAGGAATGTAAAATGAAAGCAATTGAACTAAAACATCCATTAATTGAACACAAACTAGCTATATTAAGGGATAAGAAAACTGGAACAAAGGAATTTAGAGAAATAATTTCGGAATTGGGAGAAATGCTTTGTTATGAAGCAATGAAAGATGCAAAGACTTATGAAGCAGAGATACAAACCCCTATGGAAAAAATGAAAGTTAGAAAAATAGATGAAGATAATTATGCATTTGTGCCAATTTTAAGAGCAGGAACAGGAATGTTAGATGGAATAATAAATGTTGTTCCAAATGCAAAAATAGGACATATAGGAATGTATAGAGATGAAAAAACTTTTAAACCAAATGTATATTTCTTTAAAGTTCCAAAAGATATTGAAAAAAGAGAAGTTTTAATATTAGATCCAATGCTTGCAACAGGTGGTTCTGCTCTAGATGCAATAGGACTTTTAAAAGAAAAAGGTGTAACAAAAATAAAATTCTTATGTATAATAGCAGCACCAGAAGGAATAAAAGCAGTAGAAGAAAAATACCCAGATGTGCAAATCTTTTGCACAGCAATAGATAGACAATTAAACGAAAAAGCTTACATACTTCCTGGACTAGGAGATGCAGGAGACAGAATCTTTGGAACGAAATAGCACAAAAAAAAATTACATAAAATTAAAATATTGCCCCAGCTAAAATCTTTGATTAAAGTTGGGGTATATGAAAAATAAAGAAAGGTTGTGATAAT
>CANQXC010000104.1 GCA_947627785.1 uncultured Clostridia bacterium
CCAAGTACACCTGTTATTCTAAAACCAGTATACATTGCAATTAATGTAAATATTGGATGGATTCCTATTTTATCACTAACTATTTTAGGTTCTACTAATTGTCTTACTATTAAAATAATTGCATATATAATAATTATTGCAATACCTAATTTCAAATCCCCATTTAATGCTGAAATTATTGCCCAAGGCACCATAACAGTCCCAGAACCGAAGTATTGGTAAAGCATCTACAAATCCTATTGCAAGTGCACTTAGAAGCGGATATGGAACATTAAAGCCAAATATTTTTATAGCATATAAACCAATTAAAACTATAAAGAATGAAATTAGAATAAGTATAACTTCAGCCTTCAAATAATTTCCTAAAGCTTTTATAATATCATTAGAGTGTACTCCTATCTTTCTTGCCCATCTATGAGGTAATTGATGCTCTATTGTATCTATAAGATACATTTTATCTGTGCATATAAAATATGTTGCTAAAAGAGTTATAAAAACATATATTGCTATAACTGGAATTTGAGAAATTATTTGTGTAACTTTTGTCAAAAAATTTGAAACATAATCTGTAATAAACGCAACTACTCTATCTGTTGAATTTTCAACTATTGCAATTATTTCTGCTGGAAATTTTGTATGCCCATCTCTTATACTACCTACAAAATCCTTTACTTTATCATACATCATCTCTATATAAGTATTAAAACCTTGTAATAAATTAGAGCTTTCTGTAATTAAACTAAAAATTCCCCATGCAAGTAAACCTAACAATATTCCAAATATCAATACTAAAGCTATAATTGCACTCTTCTTTCTTTCTAATTTGGTTTTATTTACAATGAACTTTATCAATGGTTCTACTAATAAAGATATTATAAATCCTATTAAAAATGGCATGTAAAATATTGCTAATTTAAATGCAAAAAAAATAAATACTAATGAAATAATAAGGACTAATATGTTCTTAAATATTCTTGTCCAATATCCAACATCAATTATCATATTTCTATCGTATGATATTAAATAATCATACACTCCTTCCTTATGTATATTTTATGGGTCTGTTTTAAACAGACCCATAGTGGAATTTTTTTACTATTGATCATTTTGAGTGTTACTTCCACATCTGCAGATTCCTTCTACTGTTTGGTATACTTGTTGTCCCTTTACGTCTTGATTATTTGCTAAGTCTCCTAAAGTAATCATACCTACTATTGAATTATTTTCAATTACAGGAACTCTTTTTACTTGGCAATCACACATTATTTGACTTGCCTCTGTCACTTCTGCATCAGGTGCTATTGTATATACCTGTGTTGTCATTATTTCACTAACTGGTGTTGTATTTGTATCTTTACTACATGCTACTCCTCTTAAAACTATATCCCTATCTGTAATTAAACCTACTATATTTTTATTTGTATCACAAACTGGTATACAACCAACATGTTGTTGTTGCATTACTTTTGCAGCATCACTTAATGTTGTTTGAGGATTAACACAAGATACTTGATTACACATACATTCTTTAACTTTCATATATACATTCCCCTTTCTCTATTATTATTTTTTAAAAGGAGAAAAATATACATTAAAATTTAATATAATCTCCATTGTGGTCTAGGATTATATGGTGGAGGTGGCATTGGTCTTCCAGGTCTTGGTGGACGTCCAGGAGGTGGTGGCATTGGATTTGGTCCGAGGTCTATTTGGTCTTCCAAGTTCTCGCAAAATTAATATTTTTATTAAGTCTCTTAACGTAAAGTTTCTCTGCCTTGTTTCACCTCTTACTTCTGGTTCTTTTGCATTTGGATTTCTAACATCGCCATTTTTTAGAGGTGTTCTTACAGGTGCATTATTTGGATTTATTCTATCATCTGGTTCCACATTTGAATAAATCTCTTCTGTCATTTCCTCAACTAAATCATTAGTTATTTGTCTTTGACTATTTTGTGTGCAAGCTTTACATACCATTGGATATACTATTCTATATATTTCTGGATACATACTATCTAATACATCATTATTTACATTATTTTGATTATTTAAATTTTGATTGTTTAAATATTGCATATCATAATAGTAATCATTGTATGTATTATTATACAAATTATTAGGTGTTTGATTATAACCTAAAACACTTCGCATATATTCTTCATAATCCATATTTATTCATTCCTTTCTTTTTTCTCTTCTTTATTATATGCAGGTATTAAAAAAAAAGCACCACTTAAGATGAACATTTTTAGGTTTCTTCTAAGTGGTATGCTTTAAATTTATTTTTTTACTTGTTATTTTAGCATTTTAAGAATTCTCTAACTAGATTTATATCACTCAAAGTTGTTACTTTTATATTTTCATAATCTCCTTCTATTAATTTTACATCTTTTTTCAAAAGTTCTAATAACATGCAATCATCTGTTATTTCTTCATTATTTTTAAATTTTTCATGTGCTTCTAATAATATATCTCTTTTAAAACATTGTGGAGTCTGTATTATCCAAGTGTTCTTTCTATTTGTTGAATTAATTACTACCCCATCATCATTAGATATTTTTATTGTATCTTTCGATTTAACAGCAATCGTTGCTCCACAATATTTATTCATTGTTTCTATGCACTTATTAATATATTCTTGTTTTATAAGAGGTCTTGCACCATCTTGTATTATAACTATATCTGCATTTGTTTTGCAAATACAATTAAATACAGATTCTTGCCTTGTTTTTCCACCTTCTATTAATCTTATAGGCTTATTATTCTTTGCACTTATGATTTTATTTATAAATTCAAATTCTTCTCTTTTAGCAGCTATTAATATATCATTTATATTATCATTTTTTAAAAATTCATCTAAACTATATTCTATTATATATTTATTATTTATTTTTTCAAAATTTTTATTTGTATTTTTTCCAAACCTTGTACTATTTCCTGCTACCAATATTATTCCAGTAACTGTCATTATAAAATCAATCCTTCCTATATAAATTTCAGCTTAAAGAAAAATTTTTTTAATATCTACATTCATTCCTATTCTTTTTGTTATAAGATGTACAAATATATGTTTCATATTTTTGTTTTAGCAAATTATATGCTGACTTTGCTTCATATTTATCTTTGAAAATTCCATATACACATGAACCAGAACCTGTCATTAATGAAGCCATTGCACCACTATTTATCAATTCTTTTTTTATTTTTTCTAATGTATCGTTTTCTCGAACTACATCTTCAAAAACATTATATAAATTATCACATAATAATTTAATATTCTCTGTTTCTAATGCTTTTATAATAGGTTTACAAATTTCTTTTTTAATTATGTTTGGTCTTTCATCTAATTTATAAAACATATCTTTAGTACTATATGATATTTTTGGTTTTATTACCAAAATATAGTATTTAAATCTTGTATTAATTGGTGTAATTATATCTCCTATTCCTTCACCTTTTACTGCAACACTATAATAACATGGGTCTACATCTGCACCTAATGTTCTTCCTATTTCTAATAATTCTTTTTCACTCAAATTTAAATTATAAAGTTTGTTTAAAGCAAGTATGAAACTTGCACAATCTGTACTTCCGCCTGCGAGTCCTGCTTCAGTAGGTATCTTTTTTATTAATGTTACCTTAAGTCCTTTTATTTGATTGTATTTTTCTTTTAATTTTAAATATGCCTTATATATTATATTGTTTTCAAATTTAACATTTTTTAAATTACTTATTATTTCCAATGACTCACTATTTGTTTTCTCTATGTAAAGTTCATCATATAAGTTTATTTTTTGGAATATAGATTCTAAATTATGATAATTGTCTGGTCTTTTTTCTAAAACATTTAAACATAAATTTACTTTTGCTCTTGCCTTTGTATATATTTTATCCATTTTATAAAATTCCTTCCATAAAACATATGTTAAATTATGTTTTAATAATTAATATTAAAATACCTTTAATTGATTATGAAAATTTATTATTCAGCAGTTACAATGCATATAACACTTATGCCTTTCCCTTTACCAACTTCTGTAAGTTCTTCCCCTGTTGTAGCAGTTATTCCTACACAATTTGGATTAATACTTAAAATTCTTGATATATTATTTCTCATTTTCTCTATATATGGAGTTATCTTTGGCATTTTACATTCAATAGATATTGAAACATGTACAATCTGTGATTTCATATACTCTAATGCTTTTTTTAAATATATTTCACTATTCTTTATTCCAGACTCACATAATTCATCTGCAACTTTCCCGATTATATTTTTACAAGTTATCCCTGATATGGCATTTGTAAGTGCATGTAAAACTACATCCGCATCACTATTTCCAAGTAAACCTGGACAATCATCAAATATTACTCCTCCTAATATACATTTTTTATCTTTATTTTCCAAATCAAATCTATGGCTATCTTGACCAATTCCAACCTTCATATACAAATTTTTCCTTTCTTTTTTACACTATTATATTGTATAATATTCTAAAAATCAACCAAATATATATTTTTTCTCCAATAATGGTAGCAATTTAATAAATGTCCTTGTCTTTTCATAATTAGCAATAAATAAAGAGGCATTTGCCTCTTTATTTATCTAGTATTCCACATTACCTCCACATTATCCAATTTGATAGTTGGAATGTTTGCAATATTATTGTTACTTGCAAACATTAATATTAAGAATCCGTCTAACAAGAAATTATTTTTGTCTACAATAATCGGATATGGTAAATGACCATATTGTCTGTAAAAAGATGATATTTTGTTATATCTCTTTCCTTTGTAAGACTCATCCTGCCGAAATGGTACTAAAATTGTACCAATTTTCCGGATTCTTATCCACTCTCTTGGCATAAAATATCCAGTCTTTTTCTTGTAGTCTTCAACCTTTTCTTTCCATTTTTGTGCAATAATCTTTTTATTTTCTCTTGTTGCTTTCCTCCAATGTCTAAATTCTTTTTCGGTCATATTGCTTTTTGAACAATTACAATTTTGGCAACTAGGTGCCAAATTGTTCGTAATGAGGGGACCACCTAAGTCCTGAGGATATAAGTGATCCATTGTGACCTCATCCTTTTTTAAAGGTTGCTTACAATACCAACATTTCTTGCCTTTTAGAGAAAGTGTTAGTTGGCAAATTACATCTCGCCAACTTAATGTTGATGGAATTTTTAGTATTCCATCCTCAATACATTCTCTACCACCGTATCTAAAATGTTCGGGTAATTCCATCAACATTTTGAATTACCAGCCTTTCTATGAATTTTATGTGTAATATTATATAATAAATTTACATAAAAAGCAAGAGGCATATGCCTCTTGCTTTAAGTTTCAAATCTACATTTTCTCTACGTTTTCCAGTTTGATAACTGGAACTCTATCTATGCCATTATCTTTAGCATAGATAAGAAGCGGGAGTCCATCCAATAATCCAATAATTGGTCGGACTTATCAACAATAACTGGATTAGGAAAATGATGATACATCCGATAGAATTTTGCAATCCTATTGTACTGTTTTCCTCTATATCCCTCTTCCACTATCAATGAAAAAGAGATAGTATCAATACTCTTCTGAATTACCCATCTTTTAGGTAACACAAATCCTTTCTTTTTGATTTTTTCGTTTTTTTGATAATAGATACTCCGTAATTTTTTCTTAGTATCTTCATCAACGTTAATAAGATTTTTGTACTGCTGTTCTGTAAAGTTATTCTTTTCAGAATTACAATGTCCACATGATGGAGCCAAATTGTTTGATATCGTTGGACCTCCTAAATCTTGTGGGTACAAATGATCCATAGTTATCTCCCTATGAGATAATTTTTTCCCACAGTACCAACACTTTTTGCCTTTATTAGCAATTGATAGTTGGTACATTAACAACCTAAAATCTGCATTGGAAGGAATTTTTAGTATCCCATTTTCTATACACTCCTTATCTCCGTATTTGAAATTTGCAGGTAAGTTGATAATCATCTTGAATTACCAGCCTTTTTAAGATTTAATGTGTATATTATATAACGAATTTACATAATTTTCAATGTTTTTTACAAAATTTACTTAGTATTAAGAAAATTTTGTATATAATAATAACATAATTTGAATTACTTTTTCCTTGTTTGATTTTTGTATACAACCTTCATTGTTAATTTATCTGGAGATAATTTACTTAAAATTCTTAGAATTTTTATTTTTATTCCTGGTATTATCATTAATTTTCCTTTTAAAGTATTATCTATTGCATATTTTGCAACATATTCACTAGACAAAGCTTTTAAACTAAATTTTACATTTGCTACATTGTTAAAATTAGTTGCAACAGGTCCTGGGCATAATACACTAATTGT
>CANQXC010000105.1 GCA_947627785.1 uncultured Clostridia bacterium
AAGATTATCAGAAATTTGTACTTTATTAGATGTATCAGAAGGTGAAATTTTAAGTGGAGTCACTATGGAATCTAATGAATATTTGAACAGTGCTTTTAATGATTTATTTAAAACTTGTCCAGCAGAAAAAATAGATTTAATTTATAAAGTTGCTAAAGTCATTGCAGATAATTAATTACATATTAAAATATTGTAGACCTAACTATAAGTTAGTTCTACAATATTTTAAAATGATTTCTTAAGTACCCACACAATTTTTAAGCAAATTTTGTGGTATTTTTTTATATAATAAGTCTATATTAATATTTCTGTATTAACTTTAGTAAATATGGTATAGCTTCTTCAAAATTAACTCCATATTTAGTTCCATTTATATCTTCATAAGTTAATCTTACACATTCTGTTGTAAATTTAGTTGCAATTTTTATTGCATCTTCTAAGCTTTTATTTTGTACCAAACTTCCAGCAAGTGAACTTGTGAAAACATCTCCTGTACCATGATAACTTACATTGTATTTTGTTTCAAAATTACTACAAAATTCTTTACCATTATATCCTATTGCACCAATTTTATTATTTTCTTCAACTCCTGTTATAATCACATTTTTAGGACCTAAATTACTTAATTCTTTTGCTATATTTTCTATCTCTTTTACGCTATACTGTTCATTATATTCTCTTTCTAATAATAAACTTGCCTCTGTTAAATTTGGTCTTAAAATATCCACTTTTTTGCAAACACCTTTCATCTTTTCTACTATGTTTTTATTAATTCCACTATACAATTTTCCATGGTCTGCCATTGCAGGATCAAACACAACAATATTATTATCTGTTTTAAATTGTTCTATAAAATACATAACTAAATCTAATATTTCGTCTGTTCCTGTATAACCTATATATATTAAATCAAATTGAAAATTTTCCTCTTTCCAATGTTTTATAATTTTATATATTTCATCTGATAAATTCTTAAATGTAAAATTGCTAAATGCTGTATGTGTTGAAAGTATGGAAGTAGGAAGAATAGCTGTTTCTACTCCCATGCTTGATATGATTGGCAATGCTACAGTTTCAGAGCATTTTCCTATACAAGAAATATCTTGTATTGATACAATTCTTTTCATACTAAATTTTATTCCTCTCTATAAAAAATTTTAAATTAACATCAATGTAACCGCAACTAAATTATTTATCATATGAGCAATATAAGGAGATACTACATTATCATCTGTTTTTATATACATTATTGCAAACATCATTCCTAAAAATGCATATAGAAATGTTGCTATTCCTATTCCATGCATAATGCCAAATAATAAAGATGATACTATTACAAAAATTACTCTATTTTTTATAATGCTACTCAATGAATATCTAAATACAATTTCCTCTACAAGTGGTGCTAATAACACAGTAATTATAAAACCAATAACTACATAATTTCCTAGAACATCTGTAACTGTGTTTTGATTATTCATTGATACATTTAAAAAACTAAATAGTATTGATATAGCACCATTACAAAGCAATGTTAAAATTGACATTAATATAATAAACTTTATGTTTTTTCTTGTTAGTCTTTTTATATCTGTTTTTACTCTTTTAAAATACATAATTCCAATAATTAAAATTACTAATGCATTTGGTATTATAAAACTTATAAAATAATTTTCTAATAACTCTGGTTTTTTAGTTACTCCTGCTATTAATCCAATGATAGCTCCAAAAACGATTTGAAATACAAAATATATACATATTGGTTTGAAATCTTTTTTAGTTTTTATTTCTGTATTTTTTATCTCATTTACTTTTTCCATATTATTATCCTTCTTTCTTTATTTTTTAATTTTAGCTCTCTTTGCAGTCTTAATGTTTCTATTATTTTGTTTACCATTTTTACACGGATTTATTTTATCATTACTTTATTTTATTGTAAAGTTATTGTAATTTTTTTAATAGTATGAAAGAAATATGATAATGTAACAACAAAAAAGTATTTGTTCTCATAAAAATATAATTAAATATTTTTATGACAAACTAAAAAATGGTCTTTATGTTTTCAAGACCATTTTTAGTTACTTTTCTTTTAAAAATTTTTCTTTTATAATCAATACTTGTTTCCTAATCCAATGTTGTACTTGTTCTTCCTGTTCCTACTACATCTTCTTGAAGCGAACGCCATGTGTTACAGCCTACTATTCCATCTGCTGATAATCCTCTTGAACGTTGATAGTTTCTTACTGCTTCTTCAGTTCTACTTCCGAAATATCCCATCTAATCCACCTGTTCTATATCCTAAAGTATTTAAGTCATCTTGTGCTATTAATACATATGTGCTAATACTACCTCTCCTAACTACAGGGTATCCTCCAGTGCTACATGCTGGTCTTCCAAAACGTTTATCAAAATGAACCCAGGTTGGCGTTAGGCTTGCTGGTTCTACATATGACCATACTCCAGAAGATCTTGCAAGATTTCTTAGTGTATTTCTTTCACTATTACTTAATCTTTGACCAACATCAAATGCAACACCTGCATAATGTTGGGATTGATTACTATGCCCACCTTCCCAAGGTCTTTTAAATGCAAAGCCTACGGGTATTGGTCTTCCATATAAATATCTTGTGGAATTCCAACTTTGCATTGCTCTTTTCGTAGTCCATAGTGTTGGGCTTTGGCTTGATCCTCTAAATTCACTTACTAATAAGCTTCTATTTGTGTTATAAGGCATTGCCTCATTTTCATTTCTATAATATGTTTCCATACGATTTGTATCATTATTAAAAACTATTATTTTTGCCATATTACTCCTCCATAAAATATATTTATTCTATATATTTTATGAAATTTGTTTAATTAATGATAATTGTCATATAGTTTTACTTATGTAAATTAAAAACACTTATCTAGAACTATAATATAATAACTTATTATATTAAGTTAAAAATTAAATTCATTTTTATTGCAATTTTAAACTATATATTATATAATGCAAAATTATAAGGAGATTGTAATGAAAAAGTTTGAATTAAATGATAAACAAAAAGTACTAATAATTCTAGTAGTAATTATGATTGTTCAAGTAGGAGTTAGGTTTTATGTTGGCTTAAAGAAAAATTATTTTCATATGGATGAAATGTATTCTTATGGCCTTATGAATTATGATAAAGGCAGTATTGTAGATAATGAAGATTTCTTAGATACCTGGCATGATAAGAATTATTACCTTGATTACTTAGAGGTTAATAGTAATGAAAAATGGGATTTAAAAGCTGTTTATGAAAATCAAAAAAATGATGTTCATCCTCCTTTTTACTATTTATTACTTAGAATCACATCAACTTTTTCTATAGACCATTTTACTAAATGGAGTGGTTTATTCTTAAATATGTTTATATTTATTATTAGCAATATATTAGTTTATAAAACAAGCAAATTATTATTTAGAAATTCTTTTATGTCTCTCCTTTGTGTTACTATAAATGGATTTTCTATTATAGCAATAGATAGCTTTTTATACATTAGAATGTATGAATTATCTAATATGTTTGTTTTGGCAATTACATATTTACATATAAAATTATGGAGAACTCATAATGTAACATATAAAAATCTTTTACCTATTATGATAATTTTCATTTTAGGAGGTTTAACTCATTATTATTTCTTTGTTTATGGTTTCATTTTATACTTGCTATATTCAATCAAATGCATAAAAAATAAGCACTTTAAAAACCTAATTAGATATCAAGTAGCAATTATTATAAGTGCAGTTATTTACTTAGTAATTTTCCCTTATAGCATTGAACATTTATTATTTAAAAATAGTAGCTTTAGTGGTACAGAAGATTATTCTATTTTTGTTAGATTAGGAAATTACTTAAGCTTAATACATAATAAATTTCTTCATAATTTACTACTACCATTTGTTATTATTATTTTATTTATAACTTATAAGAAACACAATAAACATTTAAGATTCAACTCTCAAATTTACTTATTATTATTTCCTATTATAATTTATTTGTTAGTTGTAATAAAATTCTCTCCATATATTGAAACTAGATATGTAATACCTATTTATTCAGTTTCGTTTTTACTAATATTTTATATAATAAAAAAATATCTTTTTGAACATATAGCTAATAATGAAGTAGTATTTTTATTGATTTTACTTGTTACAACATTTGCTTATAGCCCAATATCTACTCATTATCAGTTTGAATTTGCTTATGAACAATATTCAGATATTACTAAACAAGTAGAAGAGAAAAAATTACCTATTGTATACTACTTTAACACTAACAATAACAGATTTTTAGATGATTTATATTTATTTACATTAGCAGATAAATCCATTGTTTTAAATGCTAATAACGGTTTAGAAAAATTAATAAATATCTCTAATGAAGAAAAAAACTTTATTCTAATTTGTAATGAAGGTGTTAATGAAGATGAACTAAAAAGCACAATTAGTGGTTATTACTTTTATTTACAAAGAATGAATTCTTGCAACGTATATGAATTTGTATTAAAAGAAAAATAGTCTTATGAACTATAAGTTAGACTAAAAGGTTAAAGATTATTACCTAAATTTTATGAATTAACTTTTATCAATAACAAAAATAATTCCAGTAATTTCGAAACTGGAATTATTTTTTTGTGACATAATTTATTAATATTCTTTCTGTTCCTTTGCTTTCTTCGGATATACAACTTTGCCAAATCTAAATTCGTTTATTGCTTTTTGTAATTCCATAATTACAAGTGGAAGAATTGAAATTAGAATTACATATAACCATTGTGTTCCATTTAATGGTACACTATTAAATATCTGTGATATTTGTGGATTTACTATAACTATTATTTGTAAAATTAATCCTATTAGAACAGCTCCTATTAAATACAAATTATTAAATATACCTACTTTAAATATTGAGCTTTCACTCTTTATATTAAAACTATGCACTAATTCTAACGTACTTAATGAAAAGAATGCCATAGTTCTTCCAACTTCTAATCCATATAAGTTATTTCCTAAACTAAATGCAAATAGAGTTAATGTACCTATCATTATTCCTTCTACTAAAATTTTACCCCACATTCCACCTGCAAATATGCTTTCATTTACTTTCTTTGGTTTTCTATTCATAATATCTTCTTCCATAGGTTCTAATCCTAAAGCTATACCTGGCAAAGAGTCTGTAACTAAATTAGTCCATAATAATTGTATTGCAACTAATGGTGCATCAAATCCTAATAGGAGACCTATAAATATAGCAACTATTTCTCCAACATTTGTAGATATTGAAAAATGAACTGCTTTTTTTATATTATCATATATATGTCTACCTTCTTTTACTGCCTCAATTATTGTTACGAAATTATCATCTGTTAAAATCATATCTGATGCATTTTTTGCTACATCAGTTCCTGTTATTCCCATAGCAATACCTATATCTGCATTTTTTAGTGCTGGTGCATCATTTACGCCGTCACCTGTCATAGCTACAACATTTCCTTGATTTCTAAATGCTTTTACTATTTTTACCTTATGTTCTGGTGAAACTCTGGCAAATACTGAATATTTCATTATATTTTTTTCAAATTCACTATCTGGAATTTTATCTAGTTCATTTCCCGTTATTGCAATATCTC
>CANQXC010000106.1 GCA_947627785.1 uncultured Clostridia bacterium
GAGGAAATATGTTTAATGGGTACTATTGTTAATTTATATAGTGATAAAAAAGGTGAAATTTCAAAATTTTTAAACGTTGATTTATAGCTTCTTTAGGTTGATATATCACTAAAAGCAGGATTTTTTTATCCTGCTTTTGACAATTTTAAGTGGCAAACTCGGGTCTTAACATATACTTTGCATTTTTTCAAGTGTTGCACTACATTTTTAAACATTACTTTGTCAACACATTGTAACATACCTTACAAATAATCTTACATTTTAATCACTTAGTTTTACTACAACTGTTCCTTTAATTATTCTTATTCCATTACTTTCAGGATAATATCCCATACTTTTATATTCCTCCGTTTCAAATATATCACCACTTACCCACTCACTTACTAAATTCATGTTAACTCCAATATACTCATATAACATTTTATTCCAACTATCTAAATTGCCCCACCAAATTGTTGACTTGTCTGAAATAAATCCCCAACTTCTTTCATATAATTTTCTTGTATCCATCATTGTAGTATCATATCTATTCAAATATCTGTTATTTTCTAATCCTCCTAGCAATAATACTGGAGTCTGTGGTGTATATCCATCTAGCTCTTCAATTCTTGTTACTAATCTCGTAGTTGTAGATATTGCTTGATTTTGCATTGAACGTATTGCAATATATGAAGCATTATCTTGCCATACATAAATCCAAACAATTGACAAACTACAAAACATTACTATATATTTTACAATATTACCAATAATATGTTTTGGTATCATTTCTAGTATTTTAAAAAATATTGGAAAAATATATATCATCGAACAAGCCATTAATATATGAATATCTACATCAGGCGCTATTATTTCTATTATTCCAAAACATATAGGTAATATTGCTATTAGCAATATTAATATTATTGTGTTTGAAATGTTCTTATATATTTTTTCATTTATAAAAATAGTAACTGTGCTTATTAATGCAACTACAAATATTATAGTGTAAAATATATTAGTCTTCCATATAGTGTTTGGTATTATATTGTCATTAAAGAAGTAACTAAAAAAACTTTTATAACTTTGAGGTACTAAATGAGGAAACTCCTTTAAAGTTTCTAGTCCTATCTTATTTGCTCCACTATAGTTACTTATTGGTAAATTTCTAATTTTTAATGTTAAATGTGATAATACATAAAATAGCACAAGCCCTATTATTCCCATTAATATATATCTAACAATCTTTTTTAATATATGTTTTATATCACTATTATGTAATAAATCTATTATAAGAGTTGCTACACATAGAACCATTGATACAGACAAATATGTTTGATACATTCCCATAGAAATCGCTAGTAACAAGCCTGATATTACAATTACTACTTTACTTTTTTCATGTTTATTTACTAAATAAACTGCTAATGTTGCTAAAAATAATCCTAATATATACGCATCTGAACAATAAAAAAATGTAAGTGTTGCTGAAATATTTGGAGCAACTGCAAATACTAAAGCTATGATATATTTAAAATACTTATTTTTTATTTTAAAAAGATCGATTACTACAATTACTGTTCCACTTAAAATTGCACTACTAATTAATGTTACTAAAACTGGAGAGACTATATTACCTTTTATTAGTTGTACGAAATATAAACCAAACCTTAACAACATTGTTTCCCATATATCTGCTTGATGATACATGCTATTTATTAAAGTATCTGGTCCTGTTATCATTAACGCATATAGCTGAAAATGTACTATTATAGATGTTAAAAATGTTAATGTAAATATAAATAATTTTTCTTTGTTATATGAAATTTTAATGTTTTCTAAATCCATTTGTAATATTCTTTTTATTTTTTTCATTTTATTTCCCTTCTTTTTTCTATAATATTTGCCATTATATAATAAAAGGAAGAAATTATCAATAATAATCTATTTGCTTTATAGATAATTTCTTCCTTTTATATATTTTTTAATGAACATTACTTTCTTGCTCTTCCATCTAATGTATCTAAATTGTCTAATGCTTTCCCTGTTCCTAACGCTACACATGATACTGCATCTTCTGCTATCATTACATTTATACCTGTTTCTTCTTGTATTAATTTATCTAGTCCATCTACTAATGAACCTCCACCTGTCATATATATTCCTCTATCGCTTATGTCTGCCGCTAATTCTGGAGGAGTTTTCTCTAACACTGAGTGTACTGCTTCCACAATTGCTTGTGCGGGTTCTGCTAATGCTTCCATCATTTCACTTGAATATATTGTTGCCATTTTAGGTAAACCTGTAACCATATCTCGCCCTTTTACTTCCATTTTTTCATCTTGGAGTTTTGGATACACGCAGCCAATTGTTACCTTTAAATCTTCTGCTGTTCTTTCTCCTATCATCATATTATGTTTTCTTTTTATATATTTAACTATTGCTTCATCGAATTTATCTCCAGCTACCTTAATTGATGTACTTACTACTGATCCTCCAAGTGAAATTACAGCTATATCTGCTGTTCCTCCACCAATATCAACTACCATATTTCCACATGCTTTAGATATATCAATGCCTGCTCCTATTGCTGCTGCAATTGGTTCTTCAATCAAGTATACTCTTCTTGCTCCTGCTTGTGTTGCAGCATCTATAACTGCTTTTTTCTCTACTTCTGTAACCTGAGAAGGTATACAAATCATTATTCTTGGTGAAAACATTGACCTTTTACATGCTCTATTTATAAAATGTTTTAACATTTTTTCTGTAACTGTATAATTTGAAATAACCCCATCTTTCAATGGTCTTGTTGCTACAATGTTTCCTGGAGTTCTGCCAAGCATTCTTCTTGCTTCTGCTCCTACTGCCAAAACATCACCTGTTTGATTATTAACTGCTACAACTGAAGGTTCTCTTAAAACAATTCCCTTTCCTTTTACATAGGCAATCACTGTTGCAGTTCCTAAATCTATACCTATATCTTGACCAAATCCCAACATTTTTATCTACCCTTTCCACATAGTATTACAATTGTGTTACAATTATATTACAAAAAAAATAAAATATCAATAATTATTTACAAAATCTATGATTTCCTATAACAACTGTTACAGGTCTTGACCAAATCCAACCATTTGTAGCCGTTCTCGGATTAAAATAATATATAGCACCATATGTTGGATCCCAACCATTTACAGCATCTTGTGCTGCCGAAATTGCCGTTTGATTTGGACTTAAATTAATTTGCCCATCTGATACTACGCTAAATGCCCCTCTTTGATATATTACACCTGCAACTGTATTAGGAAATGATGAATTTTTTACTCTATTTAAAACAACAGATGCAACTGCTACTTGCCCCGAATATGGTTCTCCTCTTGCTTCTGCATATATTAAATGTGCTAACAAATTTACATCTGAATTTGAAGCTGTTCCTCCTCCACTATTCCCTGTTGATGTAATTCCCATAGCAGCTAATGTTTTCGGTCCTGCAATTCCATCCGCTGTTAATCCGTTTTTAGATTGAAACCATTTTACCGCAGATTGTGTTTGAGTTCCATATATTCCATCTACATTACCTTTATAATATCCCCATCTTTTTAGTTTATTTTGTATTTGCCTTACTTCGTCTCCTCTTGAACCATACTTTGATAGTGCTATACTACTATTGTTATCATCTCTAAAATATATATTATAAACCATAAATGCAAATAATGATACTATCAATAGAATTATTGGAATAATTTTTCTTTTTATCATAATAAAACCACCTTGTGGATATTATTTGCACACTTGGTGGCTTTTATGCACTATGCTTCAAATGTTTCTTCTTCTATTTTTTCATCATCTTTTTTTATTAGTATTGTAATCTTCTTTTCTGCTTCTTCTAATATCTTGCTACATTCTTTTGAAATTTTCATGCCTTCTTCAAATTTTAATATTGATTCATCTAGATTCAAATCCCCTTTTTCTAATTCTTGCACTATTTTCTCTAATGTTTCCATATTTTCTTCAAAATTATTTTCTTGCATTTCTTTCCATTCCCTTCTTATATATAACTACTTATAGACTATTCCTTCGTGAATTTACCTGTTTTAATATCTACTGTATACCAAGCAATAGCACTTGTTGTATTATTATCTCTTACACAAATTACATACTCCCCATCTCTAGTCTGGCCATCTTCTGCAAAATATACTGAACTGTCTTCTCCCCAATCTTTTTTTACAATATCTATTGCTTTTTCTAAATCTGTTTTTAAACCTTCTTCATTATTATTCTTATCTTGTTCTTGATTTTCACCATTTATTGTTGTATCTTCTTCAGTTATATTATTTTGTGCATTATTTGTAATGTTATTTTGTGCATTATTTATTTTATCATTTTCTACATTTTCAGATGAACTTGGAATTTCTTTATTACCATTTCTTAAATTAACAGCAACTACAATTCCTAACGCAATTAACACAATTACTATTAATACATATACCATTTTTTTCATATAAACACTCCCTTCTTAACTTAGACTTAGATTTTACAAAACATTCTTATAATCTTAAAATATGTTTGTAAATTTAAACCCCATTATCTGCTATTATTATCTGCTCTACACTTGCAATCACTTTTCCATCCTCTAATCTTAAATCAATTTCATCATTTTCTTTAATTTGTTTTGTACTTTTTAAAATTTTTCCATCATACTGTGCAATACTATATCCTCTTGCTAGTGTTTTTAATGGACTTAATGCATCTAATTTTAATGTATAGCTTTGAGCTTTTGTTTTATTTTCATTCAAAATTTTTTGTATTGCATTTTGCATCCTCTTTATTTTCATATCAATATCTACATAATTTTCATTTACTCTTTTTAGTGGATCTGTAAAGACTCTTGATGCCATTACCTTCTCATATCTCAAACTCATAAACTCTATTTTTTTCTTTAATGCTTGTTTATATCTATTTCTATAATTTTGTATTTTCATATTTAATTCATATACATCTGCTTGAGCTAATTCAGCAGCTGCTGATGGTGTAGGTGCCCTTAAATCTGCAACAAAGTCTGAAATTGAGAAATCTGTTTCATGTCCTACTGCTGATATTATTGGAATTTCAGATTCATATATTGCTCTTGCAACAATTTCTTCATTAAATGGCCATAAATCTTCAATTGAGCCTCCACCCCTTGCTAAAATTATTACATCTGAAAGTTTAAGTTCATTCATTGTTTTAATTGCTTCTACAATTTTTACTTCTGCACCTTTACCTTGTACTGGAATTGGATATAATTTTATATGAACATTTGGATTTCTTCTTGTTGATACATTTATAATATCTCTAATTACTGCTCCTGTTTGTGAGGTTAATACTCCTATAGTTTTTGGCATTAATGGTATTTTCTTTTTATGTGATTTATCAAATAGTCCTTCCTTTTCTAATTTATTTTTTAATTCTTCATATGCCTTATACAAGTCTCCTATTCCATCTTCCTGCATTGCTTTACAATAGATTTGATAAACTCCTCCAGCTTCATAAACAGCTACAGTTCCTAGAATTAACACCTTCATTCCATCTTTAGGAACAAAAGTTAAAGTAGATGTTGATGACTTAAACATAACGCATTTTATTAAAGATTTATCATCCTTTAATGTAAAATACATATGACCTGTATAGTGGTGTTTGAAATTTGATATTTCTCCCTTCACATATACATTGTTTAAATATTCATCTTCATCTACTTTATTTTTGATATATTTATTTAAATCACTTACAGTTATTGCTACTGGTCTCATAAGTTCTCCTTAACAACATTTGCTAAAACTCCATTTATAAACATAGGAGATGTGTCGTCTCCATACTGTTTTGCAAGTTCTATTGCTTCATTTATAGCAACCTTATATGGAACATCTTTATATAATATTTCATATATTGATAACCTCAACAATGCTAAATTTATTTTAGTTATTCTTTCTATTTTCCATTCTGGTTTTAGCTTGTCTTTAATTATTTTTTCTATTTCAACTTCTTTTTCTTTTATTCCTGCTACCATTTTTCTTATATATCTTTTAGCTTCTTTCTCCTGAATTTCGTTATTTTCTAGGAATAATGTTACAATCTCTTCATTGTATTCTTTCTGTATTTCTAATTGGTATATTAGCATAAAAGTATATTCTCGCATTTTAGATATATTCACTTTAATAACATTCCTTTCCCAAAAATTACCACTTTTCTACTATCTTCTTTATATTGTTTTTTACAGTTTCTTTATTTTGTTGTATATAATTTCCAGCTAAAGCTCCAGCAACTATTATTATACATGCTATTAAAAATTTATGAATTTGTAATATTAACGCAATTATAGCAATAATTCCACCCATATATTTCATAAAAAATTCTTTTACTTGTTCCATAAACCTGTCTCCTTAATTCTCTTTATTTTCTTTTTTAGGTGTAATATTTCTAATTCTAACATTTACATTTTTAACATCTAAATCTAA
>CANQXC010000107.1 GCA_947627785.1 uncultured Clostridia bacterium
TTTAATTTCAATCTACTCAAAGTCCTCTAGCAATTGATTTAGTTCTTTATTACCATATACTTTCATTCCTTTTTCCAAATTTTCAATATCTAATTCTGATAAATATTTTGTTTGAATTTCTGTTTTTTTAAATAATTCTTTTTCCCTATCATTTTTGTCTAATTTATATACATTTATTTTGCCATCAACATCTTTTAATAAAAAGTGTTCATCACAAAAGTCTTGAATTTCCTTATATACCATAACTTCATTTATTGTAAATGTTTGTAGTTCCCAACCTGCATATTCTAATCTAAATTCTTCTTCTGTTTTATTTACTAAATCCTCTCTCATTTCTTTCTCTGTCTGTTTTAAATGTCCACAATCTTTATAATATATTTTTTCTATTAATTTAGTATTTGGTGATGTTGTATTTTTATTTGAACTTGTCTCTTTTAATATGTTTTGGGCTTGTGTAATTATATTATTGGTTCTTTCCTTTGTATATTCAACATCAAATGCAATTTCTTCATTAACCTTTTTTAGTCTATATGCATACAAGCCTAATATAAAACTTATAATTAGTGTTGCTATTAATATAAAAATAATATATTTCTTCATGTACTCTAACCTTCCTCTCTTAAGTACAATATAATTCCTTATTTTTATATTAACCATTTTTTACAAATTTATACAATTTACTTTAAGCTTTGCACCTTAGATATTATTGTGATATAGTTTTTATTATCTTTTCGTCTTTGTCTTATTAAAATATTTAACTTAAATGTTATTACAACATAGTTTTTACTCTTATCTTTCCTCTTTTATTTATTATTAATGTTATTTCTCCGCACAAATCTGTTCTATAAATATTATTTCCATAATAATGTAAACGTTCTATTATCTCCTCATTTGGATGTCCAAATTGATTGTTTCTTCCAACACCGATTAATGCTATTTTGCTGTTTACGGCTCGCATCATTTCTTCTGTTGAAGATGAACTAGACCCATGATGTGCCACTTTAATTGCAGTTGATGATAGAACCTCCTTATTATATTTTGATAGAATCTTTTTTTCCGTTTCTTCTTCTATATCACCTGTAAATAATATACTGAAATTTTCATATATCATTTTTGCTACTATTGAATTATTATTTAATGAATTTTCATTTATAAGTTCCGCATTGCTTGGCCATAAAATATTGAAATAAATATATTTATCTACTTTCATTCTGTCACCTGCTTGCACCTCTATAATATTTACTTTGTACTCTTGTGCTATTTTCATTGTATTTTCAAACTCCTGCGACCATTCTACTTGTTTACTTATTATAATATTTTTCACATTCAAATTTTCTATTATTTCTACTGCTTTGCCACAATGATCTGAATCGAAATGTGATATCATAAGATAATTGACTTTTTTTATTTTTCTATCTAATAAATATTCCACTATTGTTTTTTCTTGTTCTCCTGTATCTATTACAACTGTTTTTCCCGATGGAGTTTTTATTACAGTACAATCTCCGCTGACCAACGTCTACGAAATGTACCTCTAGGGGTTGCTTTATAATGTTAAATAAAATAATAATTATTACTATAAATATTGATACTATCTTTAATATCGACTTCTTTTTAAAGGATTTTTCTAATATACATTTTAGTATTTTAATTGCTTTTAATGGATTCGTAATTTTATTAAATAAAAAATATATAGCTATATAATATAGAATTATTGTAATAATGCTTGGCGTTGTTACAGTTATTGTAGAGAATGGTATTTTAGCTGTTAATTTTGCTACCCATATTAACATTTGAACAAGGCTATGTGTAAATATTGCTATCATTTTACCTATTTTAATTGATACCATTGCTATAAATATATTTACATATCCAACCAATACTATACTACCTGCTAGAGGAGCTGCTATAATGTTTGAAAGCATAAACACAGTTGAAATAGTATTGAAATTTAATACTGTTATAGGTAGTATCATTATTTGTGCTGATATTGTTATTGATAGTATTTGTGCTAATTTTTCATTCGTATATCTCTTTAGAAAATTTTCTATAGGTTTGTTTAAATAAACAATTCCTAATGTACCTAAATATGATAGTTGCAAACCTATATCTTTAATGGAAAATGGATTATCTGCTAAAATTATTAAAAGTGATACTGCCATAGAATTTATTACATCTAACTTTCTATATACCACTTTTGAAAAAAGCATTATTATTCCCATTATACATGCTCTTACAACAGATGCACTAAACCCGTGTTATAAGCATAAAAAATATAAGTATTATAATTGTTATTATATATGTTCCTTTTCTTGGGATTTTACTTTTTTGTAATAGAAAACTTACACCTAGAATTATATAAGATATATGGCTTCCAGATATAGCCAAAATATGTGATAAACTGCTTTTACTAAATTCTTTTGTTGTTTCTTCTTCTATTCCTTCTCTTTCTCCTATTAGTATTCCTACTAATAATTCTTGCGTTTCATTTGGCAGCATATTTCTTGCAACTTCTATAATTTTATTTCGTATATTGTTACTGTAACTTAAAATTATATTTACATTGTTTTTCTTTAATATACTAATATTTTCTACTCTGATGCTTCCATATATTTTCTTTGTTTTTAAATATTCTTTATAGTTAAAACCTCTATAATTTGTATTGTTTAGTGGGTTAGAATATTCCCCTTTTAATTTTACTAACATTCCATATTTTATATTTTTTTCTTCATTTTTCTTTACATATATTATGAATTTTCTGTTTTCTATTTTTGCTTCGTAACTATAATAGTATTCCGTTTCTTTTGGTTCACTAACTATAGTTGCTGTTGTTACAATTTCTTTTGGAGTTTCTTTGTAGATTTTTTCATATTGATTATTTATGAAACTAAAATAAATATTTGAAATTATAAAAGATATAAAAATTATTAGAATTAATTTTTTCTTTTTTACAATTAAATGTATTAATCGCTTTTTTATTTTGGAGGAGACTAAATACCTTATTACAACTAATATTACCATTAAGAAAAATAAAAGTTGCAAAATGTTAACTAAAGACTTTGCTGTGTTTACAAGAATTGTGGCTATACTTAAATGTAAGTATAGCCCACATACTATACCGATTAATACACCTAATAATATGAATACTACCGGTCTTTTTATTTTATCCACCTCTATTTTCTTGTAAGTTCTTTAAATATATATCCTTCATATACCTCATCATCTATACTTGTATATCTTATTTTATACCATTCTTCTGTTTCAGCTGTAATTATGAATGATGTACCTTCTGTTAAAGTTGTTACTATTTCTGAATTTGTTGATGCTTCTTTTCTTATATTTGCAAAATCTACATCTACAAATGCCTTCGTTTCTTCTGTTGGCTTCTCCGTTTGTGCAGAATTTGATGGCTGTAATGTGTTACTATTTTCTGAACTGTTTGTTTCTGGTTCTTGTGGTCTTGTATTTGTTTCTTGACTTTCTGGTGTTGTTATAGATGTATTATCTTCTGGTTTAGTTGTTGACTGTTCCTCTGGCTTACTTGCTGGTTCATCTTCTGGTAGTTCTTGGCTTTCAGGTTCTACATTTGTTTGAACAGTATTCTCTAATCCATAGCTTCTTACCCACCCTACAATTTCTCCTGTTGAAACATAACACCAATTTGTTATTCTCTTTTCTATTGTTATTGTTGCATCTGATTGTATTTCATTAATTACTGTAGATGTTATTAATGGTATTGCATATACTTTTATGTTACCATTAATTGTTTGTGTGTTTCCACTTTCTGGTTGTGTTGATGTTTGTGATGTTTCTTGTGTATCTGTTACATCAACGTATTCTCCAAACAAGTATCCTTCTTGACTATTATATGTAACTTTATACCATTCTCCGTTTTCTTCCACTATTTCTACTTGTGCTTTATTAGGAACTGTAGTTACTGGGTTACTAGTTTTATCTGCCTTTTCTCTTAATACTAATCCACTTTGTGCATCTACTGTTCCCGTTCTTGCACAAACACTTGTGCCAAGTATTGCTAACATTCCTAATGCTGCTATAGAAACTTTTTTTATACTTTTCATAAATCATCATTCCTTTCATACACAAAACTACATTAAAACAACCATTTTTTATTTACTTAAATTCTTATAAATTACTTACATTCTATTTTTTCAAAATGTACTCTTTTGTTATGTGGAAATTATATATTTTTTTACATTAAATGTCAATATTTTACCATAAAAAAATGAACCCCAATTTGTTAAACCAAAATTTTAACAAATTGAGGTATTGTAAAATATAAAAATTTCTTCATTGCTTACACTTTTAAGCTTACGTTGGTTTGTAGATACTTATTTTGATACAATTTATTTTCTAACTTTCTCTTGCTACATCGTCTTCTTGCTCCGTATGTCTTTCTATATAATCATCCAACATCATCTTTATTACACTAACTATAGGAACTCCTAAGAACATTCCAAGAACTCCAAAATATGCTCCTCCTACTGTTACTGAGAATATAATTAATATCCTACTTATTTCTAGAGCATCTCCCGTAATTTTTGGATTAATTATATTTGCATCAATTTGTGATAATATTGTTAAAATTACTACTACCCATATTGCTTGTGTAATTCCACCTGTAAAAATTGTTATAATAGCTGCTATAACTACTGCTATAATTGCTCCAAAATATGGTATTAAGTTGAATAATCCAATTAAAAATCCTAACAATATTGCATATTTTACACCCATTATTGATAATGCTATTGACATCATAACTCCTACTATTATTGCATCTAATACCTGGCTAGAAATGTATCTAAAAAATATATCATTTCCTTTTATAAAGTATCTTTCTATTGTCATACATGTTTTTCTACTGAATAAACAATTAGTTAATTTTTTAAAGAATTTTAAAATATTTGTTCTTTCTAATAATATGTATACAGATACTACAATTGTAACAAATGCATTAAATATACCACTTGCTATTCCAACCACTTTTTCCAAATACATAGCAATATTTTCAGCATCTAATAATTTTGTGATATCTATCTGTTTTAATTTTTCTATAACATTATTTACTATATCTTTACTTATAACATTATCTTGAGGTAAATTATTTATATATTCAAGTGCACTATCATAATATCCTGGTAAATGTCCTGCTAAATCTATTATACTTTCAGATAACATTGGAAATATTATGTTTATCAATATTATTACTGCAAAAATAACTAATATATATGTTGTTGCAACTGCTAAGCCTCTTGCTTTTTTAGCTAATCTCTTACTACCTCTAAAGGCTTTTTCGATTTTCCTGCAAGGTATATATAATAAGTATGCTAATAATATTGCCATTAAAAATGGACTCAAAACTTTTATTAAATTTCCTACCCACATTCCTATTCCCGTAAAATTATCCAATACTTTATATATAATTACTATTGCAACTATTAAACTAAACCAATATATCCACCTACTGCCACTTTTTATACTTTTCATTTTAATATCAGTCCTTTCTTGGCATTTTAATATAAATTAATAATTAAATTTTTAAGGTATTTATTTAATTACATTTACATTAATTTGTATGTTGATAATAATTTTAATATCTCAAAATTCTATTTCAAGACCTACTGGGCAATGGTCACTTCCGAATACATTATCAAATATATATGTTTCTTTAATTTTACTACTTATTCTGTCTGATGTCAAAAAATAGTCTATTCTCCACCCTACATTTTTTTCTCTTGCTCTGCCCATATATGACCACCAAGTATAAGCATTTTCTTTTTCTGGATATAATTTTCTATAAGTATCTGTAAATCCTGCATCTAATAGCTCACTAAATTTTCCTCTTTCTTCATCTGTAAAGCCTGCATTTTTTCTATTTGCACTAGGATTTTTTAAATCTATCTCCTTATGAGCCACATTCAAATCACCACATATTATTACTGGTTTACTTTCATCTAATTTTTTTAGGTATTTTTTAAACGCTTCTTCCCATATCATTCTATATTCTAATCTTTCTAACTCTCTTTTTGAATTTGGTGTATAACAGTTTACCATATAAAATTCTTTAAATTCTAATGTTATCACTCTACCTTCATTATCATGTTCCTTTATTCCTATTCCATATGTTACATTTTCTGGTTCTCGCTTTGTAAATATTGCTGTTCCAGCATATCCTTTCTTTTCTGCATAATTAAAGTATTGTTTATAACCTTCAAGTTCCAATGTGATTTGACCTTCTTGCATCTTTGTTTCTTGTATGCAAAATATATCTGCATCTATTTTATTAAAAAAATCCATAAATCCCTTTTTATAAATAGCTCTTAATCCATTTACATTCCAAGAAATTAGTTTCATTTATATTCCATTCCTTTCCTTTTTTAGTTTACTAAATAATAATTAGAAATAATATATTATTAATTCTTACAATTTTAATTATCATTTTTTATTTCTTTATATATTTTTAACTTTAATAAAATTTTATATATTTTTGTTCCAAATGGTATCATATAAAATTCTTCTTTATTTAATGTCTTGGTTATTACTATTAATATGCCATATACTATTATTCCAATTAATATTGAAGATAGTGTTGCTATTGCGTTTCCTAATATATTTACTAATAGTTTTTGTGCTAAATATGCTATTACTCCCATTATTATTGCTGAGAATATTGGTTTTAATATATTTCTCTTAATATCTATATTAAATTTTATATATTTTTTTAAATAATATGTGCATATTATAAAATTAATCATTTGACATACTGTTGAACTTATTGGTGATCCATATATATTTATTTTTGGATTGCTTATTAAAATAATGTTTAATATCATTTTAATACCTGCACCTATTGTTAATGCTATAGCTGGTATATGAACTTTACCTAAACCATATAATCCTCCATTTATAACATAACTTAATGCCACAAATGTCATTGATATAGCTGTTATTGATAGCAGTCCTGCTCCATTATATGAATTTGGATATATTGTTTTTAATATTGGTTCAGAAAGTGCTATAATTCCCACAGCACATGGTGCAATTATTATTATACTTAGGAAAAGTGAAAATGATAACCTTTTTGTTGCAGTTTCATTATCCTTTTTTGCTATAGAACCAGCAATTGCTGGCACAAGTGCCGTACAAAATGCTGCATTTATTGCGAGTGGTAAACGTATTATTGTTTCTACTTTAGATATCATTCCTGAAAGCTCCATTGCTTTTAGTTCTAATGCTTCTTTTCCTCCTACTAATATCCCTTCAAATGCATGTTGAATACAATTACTTACTGTTATTGTATCTATTGTTGCATTTAATTCTGCTACTAATGATCCTATTGTCATTGGAATTGATATTGCAAATATTGTTTTTAATATTTGTTTTGTTGTTTTATTTTGTGTTTCTATTGTTTGATTGTTACATTCTTCTAATATTTCGTCTCTCTGTTTTTTATAAAAAATTACTATATATATAAATGCTATGATTATTGCTACTGTACTTGATAAATTTCCTGCTGCTGCCATAATAGATGTGTCTTGTCCAATACTCACATAAACAAATGTTATTGTTAGTAAACAATTTAAAAACTGTTCTAAAGTTTGTGTAACACTCGTTGGTTTCATTGTTCCCAATCCAGCAAAATATCCTCTTAGTACTGAACCTGCTGTAACAAACATTATTGCTGGTGCAAGCACCATTAGTGTATATTTTACCCCTTCAACATTTATTATGTGTATCGATATGGCTTTTGCTCCAAAAAATAGGCCTAATGACATTATTATTCCTATTCCTGTAAATATTTTTAAAGCTGTTTTAAATATTGTGTGTGCACTTTTATAATCTCCTATTGCTACCCTTTCTGAAACAAGTTTTGCTATGACTGTTGGTATGCCTACTGATGATAATGTTAATAGTAGTGAGTATATTTGATATCCCGTTGAATAGTATCCATTTCCTATGTCGCCAAATCCATCTATATTTATTATTACTAGTCTATATACAAATCCTAGTATTTTTATTAGTACTTGTGCTATCATTAGCATTAGCACATTTTTCATGAATGAGGTGGATTTTTTCTTTTTTATTGTTTTATCCATGAACTCCCTCTATTTTTTTCTTTTACTTATATCATAGTTTTTGAATTTTTACAATAAATATATTATAATTTATATTTTCTTCTTGCTTTTCTTCCATTATTTAAATTTGCTCCTTTATATGTACTCGTTAAAGAATGACAATTAGGGCATAATAAAATTAAATTATTTTCACTATTATTTAAATAATTACCATCTATATGTTCTATTTCTAATGGTATATTTCCTGTATATCTATTTTTTTCTCCCCAACCACATCTAGCACATTTATTATTATATTTATTGAATAAATATGTTTTTAAATACATAGAAATTTGATAATTACCTCTCATACCATTTTCTTTACCTATTTTCCATCTTTCTATATATGTTTTATATTCATATTCTTTTTGACATCTAACAGAACAGTATTTGTTTTTATTTTTTATTTTTTTTTTACAATTCAAGCAAATCATTTTTCTCCTTTTTGACAAACATAATTGTAAAAAATAAAAGTTAAGAACTATTTCAAAACTTTTATTTTTTATTGGAGCCGCTAGTCAGATTTGAACTGACGACCTACTGATTCATACCACTACAATTTTCATTGCCTTGCAAAAGTTTGTGGCCTGGACTTTCTCTTTACCTTAGCTATCGCCTTAGGTACACCGTATAAAGTCTCTACACTCGATTTCTCTAGCTCGGGATTAGC